>NZ_JBTJEQ010000019.1:0-92069 GCF_054456675.1 Jatrophihabitans sp. YIM 134969 | reverse complement strand
CCGCGGCGACCAGGTCGCCCTCGGCGTCGTCGCGGGCGGCGGTCTGCTTGGCGTCCGCGGCCCGGCGGGCGAGCACGCGGCGGGTCAGCGCCCGGTACGCGGGCTGACGTTCGGTGAGCTCGCAGACGATCGGCGCGGCGAGGAACAGGGAGGAGTAGGCCCCGGAGGCCAAGCCCACGAACAGGATCAGCGCGAGGTCCTTGATCGTCCCCACCCCGAGCAGCCCGGCGCCGACGAACAGCAACCCGCCGACCGGCAGCAGCGAGATCAACGTGGTGTTGATCGAACGCATCAGCGTCTGGTTGACGGCGAGGTTGGCCGCCTCCGAGTACGTGGTGCGCGAGCCGGCCGTGATGTCGCGGGTGTTCTCGCGGATCTTGTCGAAGACCACGACGGTGTCGTAGAGCGAGAAACCGAGGATGGTCAGCAGCCCGACGACGGTCGAGGGCGTCACCTCGAACCCGACCAACGAGTAGATGCCGGCGGCCACCACGAGGTCGTGCAGCAGCGAGACGATCGCGCCCACCGCCATGCGCCACTGGAACCAGATCGCCAGGTAGATGCTCACCAGCACGAGGAAGACGATCAGGCCGATGATGGCGCGGTCGGTGACCTCACTGCCCCAGGTCGAGCTCACCGAGTTGGTGCTGACCGAGACGCCGGTGGCATCGGAGATGGCGGTGCTGACCTTCTGCTGATCGGTGGTCGACAGCGTCGCGGTCTTGATGATGATCGAGCGGTTGCTCCCCGAACCGACCTCCTGCGCCGCCTCCGAGGACTCGGTGACGCCCGAGTTGTTGACGGCCTCCTCGACCTGAACGGTCGAGACGTTGCTGTTCCCGACCGACACCTGGAACTGGGTGCCGCCCTCGAACTCGACGCCGAAGTTGAACCCGCGGATGACGAACGACAGCACGCAGATCAGCAGGATGACCGCCGACGCGAGGTACCAGCGCTTGCGGCTGCCGATGAAGTCGATGTCGGTCTCGCCGCGGTAGAGCCGCGACAGCACGCCCCGCTGGTGCTCGGGACGGGCGGCGCCGGTCGGGGGCTCGGTGGGCTCGTCCAGCCGGTCGTCGGTGACGGTCACGCGCCGTTCTCCTCGTCGTTGCGCAGCTTGGCGCGGCGGGCCGCGGCCCGCTCGGCGGCCGAGCCGCTCTCGGGGGTGGTGCGGCGAGCGCGGCGCGCCGGCGCCGGCTCGGTGGCGTCCTCGACGTCGGTGGTGTCGACGGCCGTGTCGTCGGGAGTCTCGACGGCGACGTCACCGACCACGACGTCGGTGTCGGCGGTGGTGTCGAGAGCCTCGTCGGTCACGGCCGGCTCGTCGTCCTCACGGTCGAGCACGGCCACCGACGACCGCGCCGGGCGCTTCTCGATGCGGGTGGTGCCGGCGCTCGGGCGAGCCGACGCGGTCGCGACCGGTCGCACCGGGCGACGTCCCGGGCCGGGCTTGGCCGGCGGCGGGGTGGCACGCACGGCGTCCAGACCGGTGAAGCGTTTGGAGCCGAAGGCCCGCGAGCGCGACAGCAGCGAGACCAACGGGTGGGTGAACCAGAACACCACGATGACGTCGATGATCGTGGACAACCCGAGGGTGAACGCGAACCCGCGCACCTCGCCCGCGGCGAGGTAGTACAGGACCAGCGCGGCCAGCAGCGAGACGACGTCGGCCGAGATGACCGTGCGTCGTGCCCGCACCCAGGCGCGTGGCACCGCCACCCGCATGGATCTGCCTTCGTGGACCTCGTCCTTGATGCGTTCGAAGAACACGACGAACGAGTCGGCGGTGATGCCGACCGCGACGATGAACCCGGCGACGCCCGCCAGGGTCAAGGTGAAGTTGATGTTGCGGCCGAGGATGACCAGGCAGGCGTAGACGATCCCGCCCGACACGACCAGCGAGGCCAGCGTGACCAGGCCCAGACCGCGGTAGTAGAGCAGCGAGTAGATGACCACCAGCGCGAGGCCGATGCCGCCGGCGAGCAGACCCGCTTCGAGCTGCGAGGTGCCGAGGGTCGCCGAGACCGTCTGCGACGTGAGCTCCTTGAAGCTCAGCGGCAGCGCGCCGTACTTCAACGAGTTGGCGAGGTCCTCGGCCGAGGTCTGGGTGAAGTTGCCGGTGATCTGGGTCTGGCCGTTGATCGCCGACTGGATGCCGGGCGCGGTGATGACCTCACCGTCGAGGGTGAACGCGACGAAGTTCGCGGGCGGGGCGGTCGCGGTGCAGCCGGTGCCCCCGCAGTTGTGGGCGCCGGTGTAGTCCGACCACAGCTTGGCACCGGTGGACTTGAGGTCGAGCGCGACGACCCAGCCCTGGGCGGCGGTCTGGGCGTTCGGGGCCACGGCCTGCGCGGTCTTGACCTCGGTGCCGGGGAACAGCTGCGGGGCGAGGACGTACTTGGCCGAGCGGTCCTGGCTGCAGGCGACGATGACCGAGGTGGACTCGGCCGTGCCGTTCGGGCCGCACTTCAGGGCGATGAGGGCCTGGATCTGGGCGGAACTCAGCGTCGAGGCGCCTGGCACGGAGGAGTTGTTCGGGTCGGCCTGGAACGCCTGGACCTGCTGGGGCGTGACGGCGGACTCGCCCGGCACCGTGGCCACGCCGGTCGGGGCGGGCGAGCCGGTCGCGGTCGGGTCGGGCGCGGGGGTCGATGCGGCGGGCGTGGAGGCCGGGGTGCTCGCGGCAGCTCCGCTCGCGGGCGCCGACGGCGTGGTGGCAGCGGCCAGGGGACGCGCGGCGTTGTCCTGCGGCGAGGCGCCGCTGGAGCTCGGTGCGGCCGTCGGGGTGCCGGTCGGCGCCACGGACGCACTCTGGCTCGCCGGCGGCGTCGCGGCCCCGGACGTGGCGCCGGAGCCGCTGGCGGTCGGGGTCGCGGTGGCCTGCGGGGTGGCCGGGAACGGACCCGCGACCAACGGGCGGAAGGTCAGCAGGGCGGTGGTGCCGATGTTGTCGATCTCGTCGGCCTTCTTGCCGGGGATCGTCACCGTGATCCGGTTCGACCCCTCGATCGCGACCTCGCTGTTGCTGACCCCGCGACCGTTGACGCGGTCCTCGATGATCTGGCGGGCCTCGTTCATGGCGTCACGGGTCGGCGACGAGCCGTCCGTGGTGGTCGCCTGCAGGACCACCTGCGCGCCGCCGACGAGGTCGAGTCCGAGCTTCGGCGTGTTGCCCTTCCCGGGCCAGAACGTCACGGCGTAGAGGACCGCGAGGAGGACGCCCAGTGCGAGGAAGTAGCGCCCCACGCGCAGCGTGCCGGCCGGTGGTGCCACGGGTGGGACTCTCCTCGAGGTCTGCTGTCGGGCGCGGCGGCGCGCCCGGCGGGGGTGTTGGGGTTCGGTGGAGCAGGTGGTGCGGGGGCGACTCAGCGCTCGCCGGCGCGGCCCTTCGGCTTGACCATGCGGACCGGGCCGTCGACGGGTTCGGCGGTGGGGTCGACGACCTCGCCGTTGGCGTCGCTCGGGTCGGTCGCGGTGAGCGGGGCGATCCGCTGCGGGGCCTCACGGACGGCGGCGAGCGCCCAGTCGACGGCGACACCCGGAGCGATCTCCAGGGTGACGGTGTCGGCCTGCGAACCGTCGTTCTCCGGGTTCACCGCGGTGATCGTGCCGTACATGCCGGACGTGGTCATCGCCCGCGTGCCGGGGACGAGCGAGTTGCGACGCTCGACGTCGGCCGCGGCCTTCTTGGCCTTGTTGCGGTTGCTCATGACGACCATCACCAGCAGCAGAGCACCGATGATGATCAGCGGGGCGTACTGGCCCATGGTCGGTCCTTCCGTTTCGACGTGCGGACGGCCGGGAACCACCGGGAGGGCGGAAGACGGCGCCCGCGAGTGTAGGGGACGCGGCGAGGAACGCCGCCCGTCCCGTTAGACCGTTGCGTCCGGATCGACGAGATCGAACAACGCCGGGCCCGGCGTTCCGGGGCTCGGGGTCGCCGGCGGGGTCAGACCGAGGTGCCGCCACCCCGCGGGCGTGGCGACCCGGCCCCGTGCGGTCCGGGCGAGCAGGCCGGCACGCACCAGGAACGGCTCGGCCACCTCCTCGACGGTCTCGGGTTCCTCGCCCACGGCGACCGCGAGCGTGCCGACCCCCACGGGTCCGCCGCCGAAGCGGCGGACCAGGGCGTCGAGGACGGCCCGGTCGAGCCGGTCCAGGCCGAGGTCGTCGACGTCGTAGACAGCGAGCGCCGCGTGCGCGACCTCGCGGGTCACCTCGCCGTCCGCGCGGACCTCGGCGTAGTCACGCACCCGGCGCAGCAGCCGGTTGGCGATGCGGGGCGTGCCGCGGGAACGCCCGGCGATCTCCTCCGCCCCGCCGTCGTCGAGCGGCACACCGAGCAGCGCCGCCGACCGGTGCAGGATGCGGGCGAGATCGTCGTCGTCGTAGAAGTCGAGGTGGGCGACGAACCCGAACCGGTCGCGCAGCGGCCCGGTGAGCAGCCCGGAGCGCGTGGTGGCGCCGATGAGCGTGAAGGGCGCGAGCTCGAGCGGGATGGCCGTGGCACCGGGACCCTTCCCGACCACGACGTCGACCCGGAAGTCCTCCATCGCCATGTACAGCAGTTCCTCGGCGGGCCGCGCGATGCGGTGGATCTCGTCGACGAACAGCACCTCGCCCTCCGAGAGGCTCGTGAGGATCGCCGCGAGGTCGCCCGCCCGCTCGATCGCCGGGCCACTGGTGATGCGGATGGGCGCGCCGAGCTCGGCCGCGATGATCAGGGCGAGGCTGGTCTTGCCGAGCCCGGGCGGCCCGGACATGAGCACGTGCTCGGGCGGGCGCCCGCGCCGCTGCGCGCTCTCCAGCAGCAGCTCGACCTGCTGGCGCACCTTGGGCTGACCGGGGAACTCGGCGAGCGTCCTGGGTCGCAGCCCGACCTCGGCCTCGGTCTCGGCGGGCAGGACGCGGGGGGTGACGACGTCGTCGTCCGCCGCGTCGTCACTCCGGGCACTGGTGGGCTCGGCCAGCCAGTCGGGTCCGCCGCTCACGTGGCCCGGCCCAGCAGTTGGATCGACCGGCGCAGGACGACCGAGACGTCGGGCACGTCCCCCTCGGGCAGGTCGGACGCGACGGTGTCGAGCGCGGCCGCGGCCTCCTTGCCGGTGAAGCCGAGGCCCGCGAGCGCGTGGCTGACCTGGTCGCGCCACGGCGAGGTCGCCGTGACGGGGCCGCCGGCGACGACCGTGGTGGTCGCCTGGTCCGAGCCGTCGATCGACCCGATCCGGTCGCGCAGTTCCAGCACGATGCGCTCCGCGCTCTTGCGGCCGATGCCGGGAACCTGGACCAGCGTGGCGAAGTCGGCGGTGGCCACGGCCCGCCGGACCTCCCGCGGCACGAGCACGGCGAGGATGGTCTGCGCGAGGCGCGGCCCGACCCCGTTGGCGGTCTGCAGCAGTTCGAACAGGGCCCGCTCGTCGTCGTCGGCGAAGCCGAACAGCGTGAGGGAGTCCTCGCGGACCACGAGGCTGGTGGCGAGGCGCCCCTGCTCCCCCACCCGCAGCCGGGCGAGGGTGCCGGGCGAGCAGGAGACGGCGATGCCGAACCCGCCCATCTCGATGACGGCGGTGTCGGGCCCGACGGCCGTCACGGTTCCCCGGACGCTCGCGATCACGCTGTTCTCCCTGGTGCGGTCTGGTGCGGTGCTGACCGCTGGCGGGTCGGTCGGTGGGCGTGCAGCGCGTCCTGCCGCAGCCGGTCGGCGCTGCCCCGCCAGATGGCGCAGATGGCGAGGGCGAGGGCGTCCGCGGCGTCGGCGGGTCGCGGAGCCTCGTCGAGGGCGAGCAGGCGGGTGACCATCGTCGTCACCTGGGCCTTGTCGGCGCGGCCGGAGCCGGTGACCGCGGCCTTGACCTCGCTGGGGGTGTGCAGCGCGACCGGCACCCCGGCGCGGGCCGCCGCCACGACGGCGAGCCCCGCCGCCTGGGCCGTGCCCATCACGGTCCGCACGTTGTGCTGGGCGAACACCCGCTCGACCGCGACCAGGTCCGGCCGCACCGCCGCCACGGCGTCGTCGAGGGCGTCGGCGATGAGTCGCAGCCGCAGGTCGAACGGCAGGTCCGGCGCGGTCCGCACGACCCCGACCCGCACGCACCGCAACGGGCGTCCGGGCGCGCCCTCGACGACCCCCACGCCACAGCGGGTGAGGCCGGGGTCGACGCCTAGGACGCGCATCGCTGGCCCCGCTCGTCGCGAGCGTCGCGCAGCAGAGCATGGGCCAGCGATGGGTGGCCCAGGACGCGGATCGAACGCACGTTCGCACGCTATCGGGGCCGGGCGGGCCCGGGCGGCTGCGACACCCCGCGCTCGCGGATGTGGGTGGTGGCACCCACGTCCGCGCCCGAGGTGGGCGGTGTCCCCCACCTTCGCGGGCGCGGTCGATGAGGTGACGCTCACCCGGCTCGCCTACCGTGGCGCGCGTGTCCGACCTCTACCGCCGCGTGGCGGGCGCGCCGCGCACCCGGCGCCAGGCCCTCACCCCGAGCCCGGTGTTCGTGCTGGTCGTCGCGCTCACCGTCCTCGGCGCGGTGCTCGCGGCCACCGGCGACTCGTTGCGCACGACGGGGATCGGGGTGTTCCTGTTCGTCGTCGCGGGCTGGGTCGTGACCTTGTGCCTGCACGAGTTCGCCCACGCCGTCACGGCCTACAAGGCGGGCGACACCGACGTGCTGTCCGCTGGCTACCTCACCCTCAACCCGCTGCTCTACGGCAACGCCGTCTTCTCGGTCCTGCTGCCGATCGTCTTCGTCATCGCCGGCGGCATCGGCCTGCCGGGCGGGGCGGTGTACCTGCACAAGCACCGGTTCCGCAGCCGCGGGCTCGCCAGCGCGGTGTCGCTCGCGGGGCCGGGCGTCAACCTCGTGCTGGCCGTCGTCCTGCTCGCGGTGGTGCGGGCGCACGGTCCGATCGGGGTGTTCAGCGGCTTCGGTGTCTCGCTGTCCGACGGTGAGGGGCTCTGGGCCGGCATCGCCTTCCTCGGGTTGCTGCAGGTGACGGCCGCGATCCTCAACCTGCTGCCCGTCCCGGGCCTCGACGGCTGGGGCGCCATCGAGCCGTGGGTGAGCCGGGAGACCGCCGCAGCGGCGGCGAAGTTCGCCCCGCTCGGACTGCTCGCGGTGTTCGCGATCCTGTTCTGGCTGCCCGGCGCCAACGAGGCGTTCTTCTCCCTCGTCTACGGGATCTTCGACCTCACCGGCGTCGACCGGTCGGCGTCGGACATCGGGTCGTCGCTGTTCCGGTTCTGGAACCTGTCAGGCTGACCGCCGTGCCGTCCGTGTTCAGCCGGGTCATCGCCGGCGAGTTGCCGTCCCGCGCCGTGTACGCCGACGACGCCGTGGTCGCGTTCCTCTCCATCGCCCCCCTCGCCGCGGGCCACACGCTGGTCGTGCCGCGGGCCGAGGTCGACCACTGGGAGGGCATCGACCCGGCCCTGTGGTCGCAGTTGAGCTCGGTGTCGCAGCTCGTCGGCCAGGCGGTGCGGACGGCGTTCTCCCCGGAACGGGTCGGAGTCGTGGTCGCGGGGTTCGAGGTCCCGCACGTGCACGTGCACGTGTTCCCGGCGGGCACCATGGCCGACTTCGACTTCCGCTTCGCCCACGCGTTGCCCGACGACCAGATGGACGACGCCGCCGCCCGCATCCGCACGGCCCTCGGCGACCGCGCCGCCGACCGCCTGTAGTTCCGTCGGTCACGGCGGCGAGACGCCCGGGCGCCTAGCGTCGGAGGGGTGACCGCCGCCGACCGCGACCTGGCCGCGGCCGAGGCGGCGGACCTGGTCGAGACACCGGAGGCGACGCCCGCCCAGGTGCGCCGGCTCGAGATCGCGATGCTCGGCGCCGGCCTCGCCGGGTTCGGGCTCATGTACTGCACCCAGGCGTTGCTGCCGGCGATCGGCGCGACCTTCGACGTCGGGCCGGCGGCCGCGTCGCTCACGGTCGCGCTGACCACCGGCGCGCTCGCCCTGGCCGTCGTCCCGATGAGTTCGCTGGCCGAGAGCTTCGGGCGGGCGCGGGTCATGCGCGTGGCCCTGGCCGCCGCCTGCCTGCTGACCGTGGCGGGCGCGTTCGCCGCGGCCTTCTGGCAGGAGCTCGTGGTCCGGGCGCTGGTCGGGCTGGCGCTCGCGGGCGTCGTCGCCGTCGCCATGGGCCACCTCGGCGACGAGGTCCCGCCACGCGTCGTGGGGACGGCGATGGGGCTGTACGTCTCGGGCAACACCCTCGGCGGGGTCACCGGCCGGGTCGTGCCGGCCGCGGTGCACAGCGTCGGCAGCTGGCGGGTCGCCGTGCTGGTCATGGCGGCCGTCGCGGCCCTCGCCACGGTGGCGTTCGTGCTGCTGCTGCCCGCACCGCGACGCTTCCGGGCCGTGCCGTTCGACGTCGGCTCGCACCTGCGGGCCGTCCGCGACCACCTGCGCGAGCCCGGCATCTGGCGGCTGTGCCTCACGGCAACCCTGCTCATGGGCGGGTTCGTCGCCGTCTACAACTACCTGACCTACCGCCTCGAGCAGGCCCCGTTCGACCTGCCGCCCTCGGTCGGCGGGCTGGTGTTCCTCGCGTACCTCGCGGGCACCGTCACCTCCACCCTCGCCGGGCGCCTCGCCGACCGGCACGGCCGCCGCACGGTGCTGCTCGGGTCGCTGGCGGTGATGGCCGTGGGTCTGGTGCTCACGGTGCCCGACGTCCTGGGGTGCGTCGTCGGCGGGCTGGTCGTGTTCACCGGCGGCTTCTTCGGGGCCCACAGCACCGCCAGCGGCTGGGTGGCGCGGCGGGCCACCAGCCGCCGGGCCCAGGCGTCTGCGCTCTACCTCATGGCCTACTACCTCGGCTCGAGCCTCGGCGGATCGCTGCTCGGTCTCGCCTGGAGCGCCGGCGGATGGCCACTGGTCACGGGGTGCGTCGGGGTGCTCGTCGTCGCCGCCGCGCTCACGGCCGCGGGCGTGCGGGAGCAGGCGGGCGTTCCAGCCGGTACCCGGTGATCCAAGCCGTCGACCGCTCGGTGGCGACGGTGCGGAACACCAGCCACAGCACGGTCTCGAGCACGCGACGCCCGATCGGGCCGGGGATCTTGGCGCTGCTGCTGCGGGCCCCGTTGGCCACGATCTTCTCCACCCGCGCGCGCCGGGCCTGCTCGTAGCGGGCGAAGCCGTCCGGGCCGTGCGCTGCCAGCTCACGCGTGAGGACCACCGCGTCCTCCAGGGCCATCGCCGCGCCCTGGCCCGAGCTCGGGGCGGGTGCGTGCACGGCGTCGCCGACCAGCACGGTGCGCCCCCGCCACCAGGTCGGCACCCGGCGCAGGTCCCACGTGTTGTCGCCGGCCAGCTCGAGGTGGCCGGCGCCGACGAGGGCGGGCCCCGGCCCGGCGTCGTCCGCGACCAGGTCGGTGAGCCAGGTGTGCCAGGTCGCGTCGGAGGTCGACGCCCGCTCCTCGCGGGTGATCTCCGGCCGGGGCACGTTGACGAACCACACGACGTCGCCGTTCGGCAGCGGGTGGAAACCGGTGAAGCTGCGGTGGCCGAAGACGAAGTGCCACGCCTCCGGGGCCAGGTCGAGCCCCGCGGGCACGTCCGCGGCGAGGGTGCGGCCACCGAAGTTGGTCAGCCCGAGGTAGCGGGCGGCGGGGGCGGAACGGTCGACCACCGTGCGGATCCGTGAACGCACGCCGTCGGCCCCGACCAGCACGTCACCCGCGACCGTTGCACCGTCAGCCAGTTCCACCGTGACGCGGTCGGGGGTCGGCTCGACGTCGACGACCTCGGCGCCGTAGCGGATCTCGGCACCGGCCGCGCGGGCCGCATCGGTCAGCAGCACCGCGAGCGCCGAGCGTTTCACCGTCAACGCCACCGTGCCGTCAGCCAGGGGCACCCCGAGCGACAACTCCCCCAGCAGTCGTCCGGTGGCGCCGAACATCCGGTTCCGACGGCTGGGTACGCCGATCTGCCGTACCGCGTCGAGCACGCCCAGGACGTCGAGCGCGTCGAGGCCGTTGGGCCCGACCGTCACGACCGAGCCCGCCTCGGGATCGGCCGCACCGCGCCGTTCCAGCAGGACCGCGTCCATCCCCTGTTGCCGGGCGGCCAGCGCCACCGCCGGCCCGGCCACGCCGCCTCCCACGATCACCACGCGCACGGTGCTAACCTCCTGTTACGAATCTCGTATGTTTCGACATTCGAAAGACTAGGGGTCATGGCGACACGGCGTCAACTCGTGGCGGAGCTGGGCACGGCGCTGCAGCGCTACCAGCGCAGTGTGCAACTGTTCGACGACACCGTCGGCCGCGCCCTCGGGCTCGGCCCGGCCGATCTGCGCTGCCTGGACTGGCTGGCCGACGGCCCGAAGACCGCCGGCCTGCTCGCGACCGCCACCGGGCTGCGACCGGCCGCGACCACGGCGCTGATCGACCGGTTGTCGGAGCGGGGCTTGGTCGAGCGCGTGCGCAGCGAGACCGACCGGCGTCAGGTGCTGGTGCGCATGACCGACGAGGGAGCCCGCGTCACCTACGCGATGTACGCCCCGCTGGTCGAGGAGGGCGCGGCCGTCTTCACCCACCGCACGATCGCCGAACTGGCCACCATGCGTGACACCCTCGACGCCATGCGGGAACTCACCGACCACCACCGCGAGCGCGTGGCCGGCGAGAACTGACCCGCTCGCGCGCCGCCGCATCGCATCACTGATCGATTCCTCGCGACATGACGCCGAGAACCGATCAGTGATCCATCGACCGGCGCCGGTCCCGGAACGCGAGCGGCGCGTCGACGGCGGCTGTCGTCGACGCCCCGTGGACGCGGTGGGAGGAGCTCAGCCGACCGGCTCGAGCTCGGCCATGATCTCGTCGGAGACGTCGAAGTTGGCGTAGACGTTCTGCACGTCGTCGCTGTCCTCGAGCGCGTCGATCAGCTTGAACACCTTGCGCGCACCCTCGGCGTCGAGCGGGATCTGCACGCTCGGGATGAACGAGGAGTCGGCCGAGTCGTAGTCGATCCCGGCGTCGACCAGCGCGGTGCGGACCGCCACCAGGTCGGTGGCCTCGCTGATGACCTCGAAGGAATCACCGAGGTCGTTGACCTCCTCGGCGCCGGCGTCGAGCACGGCCATGAGCACGGTGTCCTCGTCCAGCCCGTCGACCTTCGGCACGATGACGACGCCCTTGCGGGTGAACAGGTAGGCGACCGAGCCCGGGTCGGCCATCGCGCCGCCCGAGCGGGTCATCGCGATGCGGACCTCGCCCGCCGCGCGGTTGCGGTTGTCGGTGAGGCACTCGATGAGCACCGCCACGCCGTTCGGGCCGTAACCCTCGTACATGATCGTCTGCCAGTCGGCGCCGCCGGCCTCCGCACCGGAGCCACGCTTGACGGCCCGCTCGATGTTGTCGAGCGGCACCGAGGTCTTGCGGGCCTTCTGGATGGCGTCGTAGAGCGTGGGGTTGCCCTCGACGTCCGGGCCGCCGGTGCGGGCCGCGACCTCGATGTTCTTGATCAACTTGGCGAACAGCTTGCCGCGCTTGGCGTCGATGACCGCCTTCTTGTGCTTGGTCGTCGCCCACTTGCTGTGCCCGCTCATGCGGCCACCTCCTTCACCATCCGGCAGAAGTACTCGTGCACCCGGGTGTCGCCCGTGAGCTCCGGATGGAACGCGGTCGCGAGCAGGGCACCCTGGCGGATCACGACGATCCTACCGGCGGCCGGGCCGTCCACCCTCTCGTCGACGTGGGCGAGCGGTGTCGCCCCCGGTCCGACGTCGTCGACCCACGGCGCCCGGATGAACACGGCGTGGACCGGCCCGCCGTCGACACCGTCGACCGCGAGGTCGGTCTCGAAGCTGTCGACCTGCCGGCCGAAGGCGTTGCGCCGCACGGTCATGTCGATCCCGCCGATGGTCTCCTGCACGCCACCCGGCGCGGCCGGCACCGGAGCCGGGTTGGCCAGCCGGTCGGCCAGCAGGATCATCCCGGCGCAGCTGCCGTACACCGGCATCCCGCCGCGGACGGCCTCGCGCAGGGGCTCGAGCAGCTCGAAGATCCGGGCCAGCCGGACGATGGTGGTCGACTCCCCACCGGGGAGGATCAGGCCGTCGACGGCCGCGAGCTCCGACGGCCGGCGCACCAGCACCGGGGTGTCGCCGCAGCTCTCCACCGCCCGCTGGTGCTCCTGCACGTCGCCCTGCAGGGCGAGGATCCCGATGGTCGACACGACCGCTCAGCCTAACGAGGGGCGGAAGTCATGCGTGCTGGTGATCCTCGTCGTGGACGTGGACCGTGCCGTCGGCGTGGCGGTGGGTGCGCAGCTTGCCCGTCGAGGGTTTGACCACGAGCGCGGCCAGCAGCTCGTCGGTGGCCGCGGTGACGGTGTCGACCGCGGCCTGGAACGCGGCGGCGTTGTGGCCCGCCGGCGCCCGCATCCCGGAGATCTTGCGGACGTACTGCAACGCCGCCGCCCGGGTGTCGTCGGGCGTGACGTCGTCCATGAACGGCGGGCGCAGGGTCTGGATGGAACGGCACATGCCGCCCACCCTGCCCGCTACCGGCCGCCGGGCGCTACCAGCCTCGTTCGGCCAGCCGGTGCGGCACGGGGATGTCGTCGACGTTGATGCCGACCATCGCCTCGCCGAGCCCACGGGAGACCTTGGCGACGACGTCGGGGTCGTCGTAGAACGTGGTGGCCTTGACGATCGCCTCGGCGCGCTGGGCCGGGTTGCCGGACTTGAAGATGCCGGAGCCGACGAACACACCCTGGGCTCCGAGCTGCATCATCATCGCGGCGTCGGCCGGGGTGGCGATGCCACCGGCGGTGAACATGACGACCGGGAGCGCGCCCGCACGGGCGACCTCGGCGACCAGCTCGTACGGCGCCTGCAGGTCCTTCGCGGCGGCGAACAGTTCGTCGTCGGCCAGCGAGGTCAGCCGGCGGATCTCGCCGCCGATGGTGCGCATGTGGGTGACGGCGTTGGAAACGTCACCGGTGCCGGCCTCGCCCTTGGAGCGGATCATCGCCGCGCCCTCGGTGATCCGGCGCAGCGCCTCGCCCAGGTTGGTCGCGCCGCAGACGAAGGGCACCGTGAACTGCCACTTGTCGATGTGGTGGGCGTAATCGGCCGGGGTGAGCACCTCGGACTCGTCGATGTAGTCGACCCCGAGGCTCTGCAGGACCTGCGCCTCGGCGAAGTGGCCGATGCGGGCCTTGGCCATCACCGGGATCGAGACGGCCTCGATGATGCCGTCGATCATGTCGGGGTCGGACATGCGGGAGACGCCGCCCTGCGCGCGGATGTCGGCCGGGACGCGCTCGAGCGCCATGACCGCGACGGCCCCGGCGTCCTCGGCGATCTTCGCCTGCTCGGCGTTGACGACGTCCATGATCACGCCGCCCTTGAGCATCTCGGCCATGCCGCGCTTCACCCGGGCCGTGCCGACGGTGCTGGTGGCGGCCGTCGTGGTGGTGTCCTCGCTCATGACCCCAGTTTAGGACGGCTCGAGCGGTCCTCGGACCACAGTGTCGCCAACATGTGCCAGTCCTCGGGCCAGCGGCCGATGCGGGCCTCGAAGGCGGTGGCGAGGGTCTGGGTCCCGCGGGCGATCCGCTCGGTCAGCGTGCCCTCGCCCAGCTCGACCGGCGGGCCGACCCACTGCCGCCAGCCTTCGTCGCGGGTGCCCGTGCCGGTGAACGAGACGTGCACCGGCAGCAGGGTGGCGCCGGTCTGGGCGGCGAGCAGGGCGGGCCCGGGGGGCATGGTGGCGGCGGCGCCGAAGAACTCGACCGGGACCCCGTGGCGGGACATGTCGCGGTCGCCCAGCAGACAGATGGCCCGGCCGGCCTCGAGGCGTTCGGCCAGCACGGCCGCGGGCGGTTGCGCGCCGCCGGACAGCGCCAGGACCTCCATGCCGAGGCTCTCGCGGTACGCGACGAACCGGTCGAACAACGACTCGGGCTTCAGACGCTCGGCCACGGTGGTGAACGGCACGCCGTGGGCGACCAGCCAGACCGCCGCGACCTCCCAGTTGCCGCTGTGCGGCAGGGCCAGGATCAGCCCCTTGCCGCGCACCATGGCGGCGTCGATGTGCTCGATGCCCTCCATGCCCCGCCCGGCGTCGCGGGCGACGGCCGGTTTGTCCATGCCGGGCAGGCGGAACGTCTCGCGCCAGTACCGGGAGTAGGACCGCATCCCCGCCTGGACGAGGTGGTCGAGGCCCTCGTCGGAGCCGCGGGTGTGCAGCAGGACCCGCCGCAGGTTGCGCCGCAACCGGTCCACGCCCTTGCCGCCGCGCCGGACCCCGAGGTCGGCGCCGCGGGCGAACGAGGCGCGGGCGAGGCCCTCCGGCAGCGCGCGGACCCCCCACCACCCGGCCGCGTAGGCCGTGTCGGTGAGCCGGTCGGTGGTGCTGCTCAAGCTCGAGTCGTGGCGTCGTCGTCGGCGCGGGCTTCCTCGCGGGCGTGCCGACGGTTCAGCAACCGCCGCAACCCGGTGTCGGTGCCGCCGGCGGCCTCGACGTGCCCGGCGGGCGCGTTGGGCACCGGACGGGTCTGGCGCCGCACCACGACCAGGCGCTGGATGACGGTGACGGTGGAGGCCGCGACCAGCAGCCACAGCGCGATCGCCTGCACGTACGGCACGCGCAGGTGCTCGCCGGACAGGCCCGTACCGACGAGCACGATGATCAACCGCTCGGCCCGCTCGGCGATGCCGACCGTGGCCGACAACCCCACACCCTCGGCGCGGGCGCGGATGTAGGAGGTCAGCGAACCCAGGACCAGGCACAGCAGCGAGGCCAGCAACAGGGCGGGCTGGTCGTGCCGGGCGAAGTACCAGGCGAGCGACCCGAACACGGCGGCGTCGACGATGCGGTCACACGTGGAGTCCAGGACGGCTCCGAAGGCGTTGCTCGTCCCCCCGGCGCGGGCGACGGCGCCGTCGAGGACGTCGAGCATCACCGCACCCCAGATCAGCATGGTCCCGGAGAACCACCAGCCCTGGGTGAAGAAGACGAGGGACCCGACGACGGCGGCGACCGTGCCGACCAACGTGATGGAGTCGGGCGTGACGCCCAGGTTCGCGAGTCGCTTGCCGGTGGGCTCCAGCAGCCGGGAGACGCCGGCGCGCGCGTGGACGTTGAGCATTTGTCCAGCAGCTTAGGCCACCCGGGCTCCCACCCGGGCACGCGACGGCCCACAAGTTACCGGCGGGTAGCCCACCTCACGCCGCAGCCGGGGGTCCGCGAGTGTTCGCGTTGCGTCATCCCTCGGTTCGGAACGTGACCCCGGTGCCCGAGCTCGGAACCATGACCGCCAGTCACAGGTAGGTCCTGGTAGCGGCGTGATGAGGGGGTTTCCGGGCGTGGGTGCGGGATTCGAGGTGACGTCCGCCGACCTGCGGGCCGTCCAGGCGTTCGTCACCGGCAAGGCGGCGGACCTGCGGGAGGCGATCGCACCGGTCGCCGACGAGGTCGAGGAGCTGACCGGTTCCGGTTGGAGCGGCAGCGCGGCGGAGTCGTTCGCCGCGGCCTGGGCGGAGTGGCACGACGGCAGCGCGAAGATCCTCGACGCGCTCGGCCGCATCGGGGCCGGTCTCGGTCTCAGCGCCGAGGGCTACGACCAGACCGACGGCACCCTCGGCACGTCGTACTCGCGACTCGCGAGCCGGCTCTCGTGAGCGGCGCGTTCGTCGTCGACACCGACCGTCTCGAGGCGGTCGTGGCCAAGCTGACCGCCCTCGCGGCCCAAGCTGACGAGGTGATCGGCGAGGTCGACGCCCGCGTGCGGGCGCTCGGCGGTGCCTGGAGCGGCGACGCCTCGGAGGCCCAGCAGGCGGCGCACGCCGAGTGGGTCGCGGGCGCACGCGAGATGCACCAGGCGCTGGTCGCGTTGCACACGCTGACCGACACCGCGCATGCCAACTACACCGCGGCGGTGGCCGCCAACCGCGCGATGTGGGGCTGACGTGCCACGCATCGACGTCGACCCCGCGGCCTACGCCGGAGCCGCCGACATCGTCGGCGAGACCGTCACGAACGGCCTGACCAAGGCGGCCTTCGCCCTCACCGACGCCCTCGCCGGGTGCGGGGAGATGGCCGGTACCGACGAGGGCGGCGAGAAGTGGGCCAAGGCCTACGACGAGGCCGCGGCCGACGTCGTCGGCATGGCCGAGGACGTCACCAACGGCTGCTACCAACTCGCCGGCCTGCTGGCCATGACCGGCTTCAACCACGACCAGGCCAATGCGAAGTCGACCGTGGGCGGCGGGGGACGACCGGCACCGTCGGGGTACTCCGGCTCGTCGATCGGACTGAGCTCCCCACCGTCGGCCGCGGGCGGTGGGGCGGACGAACCCGAGGGTTGGCACCTCATCGCGCACCTGGTCGGCTACCTGTGGCCCGACGGGCACCAGGACACCCTGCGCTCGGCGGGCAGCGCCTGGAAGACCGCGGCGAGCGGCTTCCGCGACGCCGGTGCGCCCCTGAGCGACGCCCAGTCGCAGATCTCCCTGGTCGACTCACCGGAGGTGGCCGACGCCACCCGGGCGGTCACCGAGATGGACGGCCACATCGGCGACCTGGCCTCGGCCTGCGTCACCCTCGGCGACGCCTGCGACCAGTACGCCCAGCACCTGGACGACGCCCACCACCAGGTCATCACGATGCTCGAGCACCTGGTGATCGAGACCGCGGCCATCGCCGCCGGTGGCGGTCTGCTCACCGTCGTCACGGCGGGGATCTCCGACGCCGCCGCCGCCGGGGCGATCGCGGCCCGGTGCGCCGAGGTCGCCGCCGAGGTCGGCGGGGTGCTCGGCGAGCTCATCGAGGCGGCGGGCGTCGTCGCCCAGACCGTCGTGAACGCCCTCGCCCGGGTCATCGAGGTGTGCCAGAACCTCAAGGTGCTGCTCGGCACCAAACTCAGCGAGGCCACCGCCGCGGCGGTGTCGAAGATCCCGGGGATCGGCAAGGCCGCCGAGGACGTCGGCTCGGCCGCGCTCGAGGGTGACGCCGCCACCGCCGGTTTCGACTTCTCCACCGACCCGGACACCGCGTTCTTCTGGTCCGGCCGCACGGAGGGCATCGGCGGGGCCGACGTCGCGGGTCAGTACGCCTCCGAGGGCGGCGGGACCACCCTCGAGCAGCTCATGGAGAAGCGCGGGATCGAACTGCCCGCGTGGGACGCGGACGACCCGCAGGTCGTCGCGGCGTGGACCAAGGCGTCGGAGGAGTACGCCGCCGGCGTGAGCGGCGACGTCCGGGCCGTCATCGGCCAGGAGATCCGGCCGGGGGCCGTCTGGAAGGACGAACTCGAGGTGCTCAAGCACAACCCGAACGTCCGCACCATCACCACCATCGACCCCAAGACCGGGGTCGCGACCAGGATCTGGCCCGAGTGACCGGCGGACCGCTGAACGCGCGTGGCAGGCTCCGTCCGACCCCGGGAGAGGACCGACCGTGACTGCTGCCGTACCGACCGACCAGGCCCTGAGCGACGGCGTCGTCGCCTACCTCGCGTACGGCGACGCCGCCTCGTGGCGTCGGCGTCCCGAGGCGGTGCCCGAGGAGATCCGGACCGAGGTCGAGGCCGTGGTGGCCGAGGCCGACAGCGTGCGCGTCGACTGGGACGACCGGACCCTCGGCCAGGCGGGCGACCTCATGCGGGACGAGATGGCGCGGCGTCACCCTGAGCTCTCCGCCGACGCGCTCGCTGCGCTGCGGTGGAAGTGGACGTTCGACTGGCGCTGAGTCCGGCTCGGGAACCGGTCGCCGTCGGCCGGGCTCGGGGAGCTGGTGTCAGGCGGTGGGGCCCGGCCAGGCCGCGGCGAGCCGGCGGCGCGCGTCGGCGAGCAGTTCCGGGAGCACCCGGGTGTGGGCCACGATCGGCATGAAGTTGGTGTCGCCGCCCCAGCGCGGGACGACGTGCTGGTGCAGGTGCGCCGCGATGCCGGCACCCGCGACCGCGCCCTGGTTCATGCCGAGGTTGAACCCGTGCGGCGCCGCGACCTCCCGCAGCACCCGTACCGCGGTCTGGGTCAGAGCCGCGAACTCGGCGGTCTCCTCGACGGTCAGGTCCGTGTACTCGGGGACGTGCCGGTACGGGACGGCCATGAGGTGCCCCGAGTTGTAGGGGAACAGGTTGAGGACGACGTAGACGAGCGCCCCGCGGAACACGATCAGGCCGTCCTCGTCGGACAGCGTCGGGGCCCGGCAGAAGGGGCACTCCCCCGACGAGTCGTCGGCGGGCTTGGCCTCCCCGGTGATGTAGGCCATCCGGTGCGGCGTCCACAACCGGCCGAACCCGTCGGCCTCGCCCGCGAACGACTCCGCGGGCGAGACCTCGGGTGCAGGGTCGTCAGGCATCGACCGACTCGACCGGGACGATCTCGGCCGTGGGCGACTCGTTGCGCCGCGAGGCGACCCAGTCGGCGACCTCCTGGATCGCGTCGGCCACCGGGACGCCGTTGCGCTGGGAGCCGTCGCGGTAGCGGAACGAGACCGCACCGGCCTCGGCGTCGGTGGCGCCGACGATGAACACGAACGGCACCTTCTGCTTGCTGGCCTCGCGGATCTTCTTCTGCATGCGGTCGTCGGAGGCGTCGACCTCGGCGCGGATCCCCGCCTGCTTCAGCTGCCGGACGACGTCGTACAGGTAGTCGGTCTGGTCGTCGGTCACCGGGATGCCGACCACCTGGACGGGCGCGAGCCACGCCGGGAAGGCCCCGGCGTAGTGCTCGGTGAGCACGCCGATGAAGCGCTCGATCGAGCCGAACTTCGCGGCGTGGATCATCACCGGCTGTTGGCGCGAACCGTCCGACGCGGTGTAATCCAGGCCGAACCGCTCCGGCTGGTTGAAGTCGTACTGGACCGTGGACATCTGCCAGGTCCGGCCGATCGCGTCGCGCGCCTGCACCGAGATCTTCGGGCCGTAGTACGCCGCACCACCGGGGTCCGGGACGAGGTCGAGGCCGGAGTCGAGCGCGACCTTGCGCAGGACCTCGGTCGCGTTCTCCCAGTCCTCGTCGGACCCGATGAACTTGTCCGGCCGGGAGTCGTCACGGGTCGACAGCTCCAGGTAGTAGTCGTCGAGCCCGAAGTCGCGCAGCAGGCCGAGGATGAAGTTCAGCAGGTGCTCGACCTCGCCGGGTGCCTGCTCGGGCGTGACGTAGGAGTGCGAGTCGTCCTGGGCGAAGCCGCGCACGCGGGTGAGGCCCTGGATGACACCCGACTTCTCGAACCGGTAGACGTGCCCGAACTCGAACAGTCGGATCGGCAGGTCGCGGTAGGACCGGCCGCGCGAGCGGTAGATGAGGTTGTGCATCGGGCAGTTCATGGCCTTGAGCCGGTATTCGCTGCCGTCGACGTCGAGCGGCGGGAACATGGTGTCGGCGTAGTACGGCAGGTGACCCGAGGTGTGGAACAGCCCGTCCTTCGACACGTGCGGCGTGCCGACGTAGTCGAAGCCCTCCTCGATGTGCCGGGCGCGGACGTAGTCCTCCATCTCGCGCTTGATGACGCCACCGCGCGGGTGGAACACCGGCAGGCCCGAGCCGATCTCGTCGGGGAAGCTGAACAGGTCGAGCTCGGCGCCGAGGCGGCGGTGGTCACGCTTGGCGGCCTCGGCGAGGCGGTCCTTGTAGGCCTTGAGCTGGTCCTTGCTCGGCCACGCCGTGCCGTAGATGCGTTGCAGCTGTGGGTTCTTCTCGCTGCCACGCCAGTAGGCGGCGGCCGAACGGGTCAGCCCGAACGCCGGGATCAGCCGCGTCGTGGGCAGGTGCGGCCCTCGGCACAGATCGGTCCAGACGCGGTCGCCGGTCTTGGCGTCGAGGTTGTCGTACATCGTCAGGCCGTCACCGCCGACCTCGGCGTCGGCGCCCTCGGGCTCCTCGCCGCCGGATCCCTTGAGCGAGATGAGCTCGAGCTTGTACGGCTCGTGCGCGAGCTCCGACCGTGCCTCGTCGTCGCTGATCGGCCGACGCGCGAAGCGCTGACCGTTCTTCACGATCTCCCGCATGCGCTTCTCGAGCTTCTCGAGGTCGGCCGGCGTGAACGGCTGGTCGGGGTCGAAGTCGTAGTAGAAGCCGTCGACGATCGGCGGCCCGATGCCCAGCCGCGTACCGGGGAACACGTCCTGGACGGCCTGGGCGAGCACGTGCGCGGCCGAGTGCCGCAGCACCGACAACCCGTCGGGGCTGTCGATCGTCACGGCCTCGACGTCGACGTCGGACTCCGGCACCCACGCGAGGTCGCGCAACGCACCCGAGCCGTACTCCGCGGGTTCCCGGACGACCACGACCGCGCTCGCACCGGTGGTCGGCAGCCCGGCCCGTTCGACCGCGGTCGCGGCGGACTCCCCCGCGGCGACGTGGACGAGGACGGCTGGGGCGACGGGTGCACTCACCGCTCGATCGTATCGACGGACCCGCCCCCCTATTCTCGCCACGGTGAGCCGGACGACGCTGCAGCGCCGCCTCACCCTCGGCGTGCGTCACGCGCTGCGTCTCGACCGGGCCCGCTTCCTCGGCTGGCTGCGGTGGCTCGGCACGTCCTACCTCGCGCTCGCCATCACGTTCTGGATCCTCCCGGGCGACCAGACGCAGAACGCCACCGCGCTGCTCGCCATCGTCCTGGTGGTCGGCGCGCTGGGCATCGCCCTGCGGCCGTTGCTGCTCACCCTCATCGTCGCGGTCGGATCGCTCGGGATCTTCCTGGTCGGGGCGATCGTCCAGGCCGTCATCCTCGACGTCGCGCTCGCCATCACCCCCGGCGCGTACCCCAACTCGTTCCCGGACGTCCTCGTCGCCTCGTGGATCGCGGCCGGGATCATCGCCGCCGTCAACTGGGTGCTCGACGCCGGCAGCGAGGACGACTACCTCGCCCAGGTGCTCGGCCGCGCCGTGCGGGTCTCGGCGCGCCACGGCAGCGACGGCAAGGGGCTGCTCATCGTCCAGATCGACGGCCTCGCCGCCCCCGTGCTGCGTGGGGCGGTCACCGCCGGGACCGTGCCGACGCTGTCGCGGTGGCTGCGCACCGGCCACTACGTCTCGCACCGCTGGCACACCGGCCTGCCGTCGACCACGCCCGGCGGCCAGTCGGTGCTGCTGCACCGCGACGTCACCGCCGTGCCGTCGTTCCGCTGGTACGAGAAGGACCCCGCAGGTGGCGACGGCCGGCTGCTGGTCGCGAACCGGCCCCGCGACGCCGCGGTGATCGAGGCCCGGATGTCCGACGGCCGCGGGCTGCTCGCCGACGGCGGGGTCTCGGTCTCGAACCTGTTCAGCGGCGACGCGCCCACCAAGGTCCTCACCATGAGCGACGCCCGGCTGCCCGCACGCAACACACCGGGCCTGGCCAACTTCGCCGTCAGCGGCAACGGGTTCCTGCGGTCGGTGCTGCTGTTCCTCGGTGAGGTCCTCACCGAGTTGCAGCAGTCGCGGCGGCAGCGCCGACGCGACGTCACCCCCCGCGTCGCCCGCCGCGGTGCGTTCATCGCGCTGCGGGCGGTCTCGACCGTGCTGCTGCGCAACATCAACGTCGCGGTCGTGGCCGAGCAGATGGCCCGCGGAACGCCCGTGATCTTCGTGGACTTCGTCGACTACGACGAGGTCGCCCACCACGCCGGCCCCACCCGCCCGGAGTCGTTGCGCACCCTGGACGGCCTCGACCGCGTGCTCGCCGCGCTCGAGCAGATCGCGACCGAGGTGCGCACGGACTACGAGATCGTCGTGCTGTCCGACCACGGACAGGCGCAGGGTGCAACGTTCTCGCAGCTCTACGGCCACACCCTCAACGAGGTCGTGCAGGAGCTCGCGGGCACCGAGGACGACCCCCACGAGAACGTCGACTCCGCACCGGCGGAGCAGTGGGGCGCGGCCAACGTGCTGCTCACCGGCGCCGCCCGCAAGGGCACGATCACGGCCGGTGCGACGGAGAAGTTGTTGCGCCACCGCACCGAACGCGAGGACGACGACGTCGCCGTCATCCTCGGGCGCGGCAAGAAGCCGATCACGCACCCGCGGTTCGCCGCGCCGGTCGTCGCGGCGTCGGGCAGCCTCGCCCACGTCTACCTGCCGGACGTCCCCGGCCGCCTCGACCGCGCGGTCGTCGAGCAGCGGGTCCCGGGCCTGATCGCGGGTCTCGCCGCGCACCCGGGCATCGGCGTGGTGCTGGTCCGCGACGGCGACGGCCTCACGGCCGTCGGCGGCGGCGGGGAACGGCGGATCGTCGGCGACCTCACCCTGGGCGGTCACGGCGTAGACCCGTTGCTGCCGTACGGCGTGCGGGCGGCGGCCGACCTCACCGACCTCGACCGCCGCGACCACGTCGGCGACCTGGTGCTGCTCGGCGCGTTCGACCCCGAGACCGAGGAGGTCACGGCGTTCGAGGAACTGGTCGGCTCGCACGGTGGGCTCGGCGGCGCGCAGACCGAGGCCGTCCTGCTGCACCCGGCCGGCTGGTGGCACCGCACCACCGTCGACCCGGCCGACGGCGGCCGCGCGGCACCGATGACCGGGACCGAGGTCCACGACCTGCTCGTCGACCGCCTCCGGGCCCTCGGCCTGCGGCCGGGTGACGCCGAGGCCGGCGGACGGCGGGACGCGGCGGGCGACGAGGTCACACGGTCCGACCCTGACCCCGAACCAGAGCCGGCGCGGACGGCAGGATCGAGGCCGTGACCAGCGGCGACGTCGACGTGCGCTGGTGGGGCCACGCCACCACCACCGTGACGCTCGCGGCCGTCCGGGTGCTCACCGACCCGGTGCTCACCGACCGGCTGGTCCACCTGCGCCGGCTCGGCGGCCCGACCCCGACTCCGGACGCCGCGCGCGCCGACGTCGTGGTCGTCTCGCACCTGCACGCCGACCACCTGCACCTGCCGTCGTTGCGCCGCCTCGCCCCGGAGTGCCGGGTGGTCGCCCCGCGCGGTGCCGCGGGACTGATGCGCCGGGCGGGCTCGGCGCTGGGCGACCGGGTCGAGGAGGTCGACGCGGGTGACGTGGTCCGGGTCGGGGCGCTGACCGTCCGGGCCGTCCCCGCCCACCACGACGGGCGGCGGCTGCCCGGTTCGCGCCACCACGGCCCGGCCCTGGGCTTCGTGGTCGAGGCGGAGGGGCGCTCGGTGTGGTTCGCCGGCGACACCGGACTGTTCGACGGCCTGGCCGCCATCGGCCCGGTCGACGTCGCGGTCGTCCCGGTCGGCGGGTGGGGCCCGACACTCGGTCCGCACCACCTCGACCCCGAGCAGGCGGCCGAGGCGGTGGCCCGGGTCGGCGCGCACGACGCCGTGCCCGTGCACTACGGCACCTTCTGGCCGGTCGGCCTGCGGCGCGTCAGCCGCGCCACCCACCAGCACCGGTTCCGTGAGCCCGGGGAGCGCTTCGCCGCGGCGGTCGCCGCCCGGACCCCGGAGGTCCGTGTCCACGTGCTCGAGCACGGCACCGACGTGCTGCTGCCGGCCCGGGCCGAGCCGGGGCGTCCGTCGTCGTGACCCTCGCCGAACCGCTGAGCGCTCCCGAGCAGCTCGGCTTCGCCTACCTGCTCTACCTGTTCGCGGTCGTGGCCTTCGGCGCGACCGTCCCCGTGGTCCCGACCGGTGCGGCGGTCAGCGTCGCCGCCGCGCTCGGCGAGCAGGACAACGTCCTGTTGCTGGTCCTGGTCGTCGTGTTCGGCGCAGCGGGGGCATACACCGGCGACATCGCGACCTACGCGATCCTCCGGCTCGCCGGGGTCCGGTTGGCCGAACGCATCGGGTGGCTGAAGGGCGAGAACGCGCAGGAGGGTCTGCGCCGGATCCGCCAGCAACTCGAGGAGCACGAGCTCCGGTCGCTGCTGCTGTCGCGGTTGATCCCCGGCGGCCGGGTCCCGGTCCTGCTCGCAGCCTCGCTCGGCGGGTACAGCTGGCGCCGGTTCGCGATCGCCGACATCGCCGCGGCCACGCTGTGGTCGGTGCTCTACGCCGCCATCGGCATCGCCGGCCGCGCGGTCTTCCCCGAACCCTGGCAGGGCGCGGTCGCCGCCATCGTGCTGGTGCTGGTGCTCTCGGCCGTCGGGTCGCTGGTGCAGCGCCGCCGGTCCCGGCACGGCCACGCGGCGCCGGCAGCGGCCCCGGCACCGCCCTCGTGACGCGCCGCGGTCCGGTCGCCGATACCGTCGGTGCCGGATAGGTTCTGCAGCGGAACCGACGGCGAGAGGGCTGACGATGGCGTCGTACACGACGATCGTGGTGGGGACCGACGGGTCCGACACGTCGATGCGCGCGGTCGAGCGCGCGGGGGCGTTGTCGGCGGACGCCGGCGCGAAGCTGGTGCTGGTCTGCGCCTACCTGCCCGACGGTGACCACAAGCGGGAGCAGGACCAGCTCGGCGGTGAGGCCTACCAGATCGTCGGCTCCGCGCCGGCCGAGGGGATCCTGCAGCGTGCCGAGGACCACGCGGTCAAGACCGGCGCCCGCGACATCGAGAAGCTCGCGCTGCGCGAGGCCCCGGTCAAGGCGCTGCGCAAGGCGGTCAAGGACACCGGCGCCGACCTGCTGGTGGTCGGCAACGTCGGGCTGAACTCGCTGTCCGGTCGGCTGTTCGGGTCGGTGCCGTCCGACGTCGCCCGCGGGGTCGACATCGACGTGCTCATCGTCCACACCAGCTGACCGGTCAGCCGTGGTGAGCCCGTCGTGAGCCCGTCGTGATCCCGGAGGAGCAGGACCGGCCGAACGACGACCTCGAGACCCTGCGCCGGCAGATCGAGTCGTTCCTGCTCGAGGGGCCCGCGCACCTCACCCGGCAGGAGGTCGCCGGTCGGGTCGGGGTGCCGGTCGACGCCGCCGCCCGGCTGTGGCGGGCGCTCGGCTTCCCCGACGTCGGCGACGACACCGCGGCGTTCACCGACACCGACGTCGAGGTCCTCGCCCTCGCGGTCGACCTGGCGCAGCGCGGCATCGTCGACGAGACCTCGCAGGCGGCGATCACCCGCACGGTCGGCCAGGCCATGTCGCGGCTGGCCGAGTGGCAGGTCGGGTTCCTCTTCTCCCTCATCAGCCAGCAGCCGGCGACCGTCCTCGGCGGCGACCGGGGCGTGCTGGACTTCATCGAGGAGATGGTGCCGGTCCTCGAGCGCTTCCACACCTACGCCTGGCGCCGTCACCTGAACTCCTACGCCTCGCGCTCGCTCGCCGGTCGCGGCGCCGACCGCGCCGAGGACAGCGTGGTGGGCTTCGTCGACATCTCCGGCTACACCAGCCTCACCCGCAAGATCGACACCGACGAACTCGGGTCGCTGCTGGAGCGGTTCGAGTCGATGGCCGCGGACCTCGTCGCGTCTGCCGGAGGCCGCATCGTCAAGAGCCTCGGCGACGAGATCCTCTACACCTGCGCCGACGCCGTGGCCGCCACCCACCTCGCGCTGGAGATCGTTGCGCGCTGCAACGA
Organism: Jatrophihabitans sp. YIM 134969; assembly: GCF_054456675.1. Classification (NCBI taxonomy): domain Bacteria; kingdom Bacillati; phylum Actinomycetota; class Actinomycetes; order Jatrophihabitantales; family Jatrophihabitantaceae; genus Jatrophihabitans; species Jatrophihabitans sp. YIM 134969. Next base: position 66,687 of record NZ_JBTJEQ010000019.1, on the reverse strand, counting down.
CGACCCCGACATGCCCGACGTGCGTGCGGGTCTCGCGTACGGCGCGATGATGAGCCGCCTGGGCGACGTGTTCGGCTCGACGGTCAACCTGGCCAGTCGGCTGACGTCGATCGCGCGGCCGTCGTCGGTGCTGGTCGACCGCACGCTCGCCGACGTCCTGCGCGACGACGACCGGGCGGACGACCTGACGCTGCGCCCGCTGTCGCGGGTGTCGGTGCGGGGGTTCCAGCACCTGCAGCCGTGGCTGGTCCGGCGGCTACGCACGCGGTGAGCGCGGCCGCCGCCAGCTGACGGTGTCGGCGACCGCGGGGTCGTCGAACACGAGCACCGACTCGTCACACCGCACGAATTCCAGCCCGCCGCCCCGGGTCGGTTCGACCTCACCGGCCAGGAGCAACACCTCGCGTCCGGCGACCCCCAGCAGCACCTCGGCCACCACGTCGTCGTCGATCCGCACGTCGAGCACGTCGAGGCGACCCGTGGGCAGCGCGAGCCGGGCCGGGCGCGCCATCCCGCCGGGCGGGGGCGGGGTGAGCGGCTCGCCGACGTACAGGCCGAACGCGGTGCCGTCCTGGTACGTCCGCACCGTCCGGCGCCCCCCGGCCGCGAGGACCAGGTCGAGCGCCCACAGCTGCTGGAACGGCACCGCGGGGTGCTCGAACACCGCGGGCGTGCCGTCCTCACCGCCGTCGAGCGCCCACTCGGTACCGGACCACGCCGCGACGACGTCCCCGCGCAGGCGTTCGAAGGAGTCCACCGCCTCGGTCCACACGCCCCCAGTCTGTCGGGCCGTGACGCCGCGCGAGCGTCCCGGCGCGCTGACTACGGTCTTCGGGGTGATCCTGCTGCTGCATCCGGGCGCCATGGGCGCCGCCGTCGGACGGTGCCTGGTCGACGCCGGCCACGAGGTCGGCTGGGTGAGCGCCGGACGGTCCGAGGCGACCGCGGCCCGTGCCACCGCCGCCGGGCTCACGCCGTTCGGATCGCTGGCCGAGGCCCTCGCCGACGCCGAGCTGGTGCTGTCGATCTGCCCGCCGCACGGGGCGCTCGAGGTCGCGTACGCCGTCGCCGGTGCGGGTTTCCGCGGCACCTACGTCGACGCCAACGCCGTCTCCCCCAAGCTCTCGACCACCATCGGCCGCGCCGTCAGCGCGGCCGGCGCGCGCTACGTCGACGGCGGCATCATCGGTGGCCCGCCGGTCGAGCCCGGCACGACCCGGCTCTACCTCGCGGGCGACACCGACGGCGCTGTCGGCGCTCGCTTCGCCGGTACGCCGCTCGACGTCGTCGACCTCGACTCTCCCCCGCCCGCGGCCTCGGCGTTGAAGATGACCTACGCCGCGTGGACCAAGGGCACCTCCGCGCTGCTGGTGTCGGCCCGCCGCACCGCCCAGTCGCTCGGGGTCGACGACGACCTGCTGGGCGAGTGGCAGCACTCGCAACCCGAACTGCCCGAGCGGTGGGCGCGGGCCAGTGAGGCCGCGACCGAGAAGGGGTGGCGGTGGGCGTTCGAACTGGCCGAGGTGGGGCGCACCTTCGCCGCCGCAGGTCAGCCCGCGGGGTTCGGCCGGGCCGCGAGCGAGGTGTTCGGCGGTGGCGGCGGTGACCCGGCCCTCGACCCGCGGGCGCTCGGCATGGCCCCGCACCCCGAGGGCGGCTGGTTCCGCGAGACCTACCGCGCCACGACGACCGTCGAGACCCCGCACGGCACCCGCGCCACCGCGACCTCCGTCGCGTTCCTGCTCGAGCCGGGCCAGACCTCCGCGTGGCACCGGGTGCGCTCGGACGAGGTGTGGCTCTGGCAGGGCGGCGGCCCGGTCCGGCTCACCCTCGGCGGCTCCGGGGACCGGCCCGAGACCGACGAGGTGGTCGAACTCGGCGTGGGCGGTCAGCACCTCGTCCCGGCCGGGGTGTGGCAGACCGCCGAACCGGTCGACGGCACCACGCTCGTCGCCTGCGTCGTCACCCCCGGCTTCGACTTCGACGACTTCGAACTGGCCGAGACGGACTAGCGGTTCAACCAGCGGGCGAGGTCCTCGGGGGTGTCGAGGTCGGTGTCGTCGCCCGGCGCGGCCACCTCGTCGACGTCGTCCGGGTGGGCGCGCAGGTAGGCGCGGGCGCCCTCGTCGGGGCCGGCGAGTTCGACGGCCCCGGCCCACCGCTCGACGCTCATGACGGCCGGATGGGCGCGCCGACCGTTGTACAGTGCAACAGCGATCCGGTCGGGCGCGGCCCGCCACCGCTCGACCATGGCAGCCACCGCCTCGGCGCTCACCCCCATCGTGTCGACCAGCGTCACCGCGAGGGCGTCGTATCCCTGTGCAACAGTCAGCGCGCGGGCCAACGACGACCGCATCCCGGTGTCGGCAAGGGGGTTCTCGACCACCAGCGCGTCGGGCCACGGCGCGAGTCCGACCGGCACCACCGCAGCGACCGCGTCGCAGCCGCCGTCGCGCAGGACGGCGGTGGCCCGATCGATGAGACGCTGCCCTTCGACGACGAGGGTCGCCTTCGGTTGCCCCATCCGCCGGCCGGCGCCGGCCGCGAGGACGACACCGAGGACACGGCTCAAGGGCAGTTGACCCACTCGTCGGAGCCGTCGGGGAAGACCTGCCGCTTCCAGACCGGCAGCACCCGCTTGACCTCGTCGACGAGCGCGGCGCAGCCGGCGAACGCCTCGGCCCGGTGCGGCGAGGCCACGGCCGCGACCAGCGCGGACTCCCCCACCTGCAGCGGCCCGGTGCGGTGCAGCACGACCACGCCGGTCAGCGCCGGGTGGGCGGCTGCGACCGTCTCGGCGGCGGTCCGCATGACGTCGGCCGCGGTCGGGTGGGCCTCGTACTCGATCATCGTCACGTCGCGGCCGTCGTCGTGGTCGCGGACGACGCCCTCGAACACCACGACCGCGCCCGAGCGCCGGTCGGCCACGGCCGCGCGGGCGGCCGCGGCGTCGAGCGGGGCGTCGGTGACCTCGGCCCGCAGGACGACCGAAGGGTGGAGGGTGGTCATCCGCCGATGGCCGACATCGGCCGGGTCGGCTGCAGGAACCCCGGGTCGTTGATGTCGTGGCCCGGCAGCTTGCCGAGCATCGCGGCGGCCCACGCCTCGGCCACGACGTCGTCGGACGCGCCCTCGCGCAGCAGCCCGCGCAGGTCGGTCTCGGTGGTGGAGAACAGGCAGGTACGGACCTGGCCGTCGGCGGTCAGCCGGGTCCGGTCGCAGGCGGCGCAGAACGGCGAGGTCACCGAGGCGATGACCCCGACCGTGCCGGGGCCGCCGTCGACGTCGAACAACTCGGCCGGGGCGGCGCCCCGGGGCGTGCCGTGGGGCGTGAGCGTGAACTCGCGCGAGAGCAACTCGAAGATCTCGGCGGCGGTGACCATCGTCGAGCGGTCCCACCCGTGTTGGGCGTCCAGCGGCATCTGCTCGATGAAGCGCAGCGCGTAGCCCTGCTCCAGGCACCAGCGCAGCAGGGCCGCGGCCTCGCCGTCGTTCACCCCGCGCAGCAGCACCGCGTTGACCTTGACCGGGCCGGGCAGCAACCGCGCCGCGGCCTCGAGCCCGGCCAGGACGTCGGCGTGGCGCTTGCGGCGGGTGATGGTCTGGAACACCGACGGGTCGAGGGTGTCGAGCGAGACGTTGACCCGGTCCAACCCGGCGGCGAGCAACGCGGGCAACCGTCGCTCCAGACCGATGCCGTTGGTGGTCAACGAGATCTCCGGACGGGGCGACGCTCCCGCCGCAGCCGCGACGATGGACTCCAGTCCGCGCCGCAGGAGCGGCTCGCCACCGGTGAACCGGACCTCGTTCACCCCGAGCTTCTCGACCGCGATCCGGACCAGCGCGCCCACCTCGTCGTCGCTGAGCAGCCGCTCGGACGGCATCCAGTCCAACCCCTCGGCCGGCATGCAGTACGAACAGCGCAGGTTGCAACGATCGGTGAGGGAAACCCGGAGATCTGTGGCGATCCGGCCGTAGCCGTCGGCGAGCGGCAGGACCGCGGACGACGGTCGCGGCTGCACGGCGGTCATGGCGCGACGGTAGCTGACGCACACCCGGGATGTCGTGTATCCCTGGACGACGTGCCCGCCGATCTGCACTCGCCCACGGCCGTCGCCCGCGCGCTCGACGACGTCGGGTACCTCGCCGACGCCGGGGTCGCGACCGCCGCGTACCTCGCGCTGACGATGCACCGGCCGCTGTTCCTCGAGGGCGACCCGGGGGTGGGCAAGACCGCGTTGGCCACCGCACTCGCTGAGGTCACCGAGGCCACCCTGGTCCGCCTGCAGTGCTACGAGGGCATCGACGCGAGCCAGGCCCTCTACGACTGGGACTTCCCCCGTCAGCTGCTGCACCTCCGCGCGAGCGAGGCGGGCGGCGACACCGCCACGGCCGAGGGTGAGCTCTACGACCGCCGGTTCCTCGTGGCCCGTCCCATCCTGCAGGCTCTCGAGACCACGCCCGCGGTCCTGCTCGTCGACGAGATCGACCGGGCCGACGACGAGTTCGAGGCCTTCCTGCTCGAGGTGCTCGCCGACCACGCCGTCACCATCCCCGAGTTCGGCACCGTCCGCGCCGAGGTCCCGCCCCTGGTGGTCGTCACCTCCAACCGCACCCGCGAGGTCCACGACGCCCTCAAGCGTCGCTGCCTCTACCACTGGGTCGCCCACCCGGCGCTGGACCGCGAGATCGCGATCGTGAAGCGCCGCCTGCCCGACGTCAGCGCCACCCTGGCCGAGCAGGTCGCCACGGTCGTGCAGAGCCTGCGCCGGGCCGACCTGCAGAAGCCGCCGGGCGTCGCCGAGACCATCGACTGGGTGCAGGCACTGCACCTGGTCGGCGCCGACCGCTTCGACCTCGAGGCCGCGGTGACGACGTTGGGGGCGGCGGTGAAGTACCGCGAGGACCAGACCCGGGTCGTGCGCGACGTGCTCCCCGAGGCCGTCGGCGTGCTGCAGATGTCCGAGCGCCACCTGTCCGAGCACCCGTGAGCGCCGCGGCCCTCGTGCCGGAGGGGATGGTCGGGTTCGCCGACGCCCTGCGCCGCGCGGGAGTCGCCGCCGACACCACCCGGGTGACGACCGCGCTCGAGGCGATGTCGCACCTCGACCCGCTCGACATCGACCAGGTCTACTGGGCCGGCCGGCTCACGCTGGTCGGCGAACCCGACGACCTCGCGCGCTACGACGCCGTGTTCCAGCTGCACTTCCTCGACCGGTTGCCGCCCGACGCCGGTCCTCCGGTCGTCGCCGCGCTGCGGGCGCTGCCGCTCGGTACGGACGGCGAGCGCGGGAACGGGAAGCAGGCCGACGACGACAGCCCGCCGTTGCTCTCGGCGGCCAACGACGCCGAGGTCCTCCGCCGCCGCGACATCGCCGAGATCGACGTGCTCGAACTCGACGAGCTGAACCGGCAGATCAGCGCGCTGCGCCCCCGGACCGCACCCCGGCGCACGGCGCGGCGCCGCTCCGGCGGCCGCGAACGCGTCGACCCGCACCGCACGGTCCGGGCCATGCTGCGCTCGGGCGGCGAGCCCGGCCTGCTGGCCCGTGACCGCCGCAGGGTGAAGACCCGCCGGCTGGTCCTGCTGCTCGACGTCAGCGGGTCCATGACGCCGTACGCCGACGCCCTGCTGCGCTTCGCCCACGCCGCGGTGCGCGAGAACCCCGCGGGCGTCGAGGTCTTCACCCTCGGCACGCGCCTGACCCGTGTCACCCGGGCGATGCGGCTGCGCGACCCCCTGCAGGCGATGCACGCGGCCGCCGACGCCATCCCCGACTGGTCCGGCGGCACCCGCATCGGCGAGTCGGTCCAGGCCTTCCTCGACCTCTGGGGCCGCCGGGGCACCGCCCGCCGAGCGGTGGTCGTGATGTTCTCCGACGGCTGGGAGCGCGGCGACGCCACGCTGCTCGGGGAACAGATGGGTCAGCTCGCGCGCTTGGCCCACCGCGTGGTGTGGGTGCATCCTCACCGCGGCAAGGACGGTTTCGCGCCCGTGACCGGCGGGATGGTGGCCGCCCTGCCCCACGTGGAAGACCTGGTCGCGGGACACACCGTGGCCGCACTCGCCGAGGTAGCCGAGGTGATCGCCCGTGCGTGACGTCATGACGGACCTGCGTCGTTGGTGGGACGACGGCGCGACGGTCGGGGTGGGGACCGTCGTCCGGACCTGGAAGTCCGCACCACGCCAGCCCGGCGCGTCGATGCTGGTCGGACCCGACGGCACCGCGGTCGGCAGCGTGTCCGGCGGCTGCGTCGAGGGCGCGGTCTACGAGCTCGCGACCCAGGTCCGCGACGACGCCACCCCGGTGCTGCAGCGCTACGGCGTCAGCGACGATGACGCGTTCAGCGTCGGCCTGACCTGCGGCGGCATCATCGACCTGTTCGTCGAACCGGTGTCGCGCGCGACGTTCCCTGAGTTCGGCGCGGTGGTCGACGACGTCGAGGCCGGGGTGCCGGTCGCGGTGGCCACCCTGGTCGAGGGCGACCGGGTCGGCGCCCGGCTCGTCGTGCGGGCCGACAGCGTGTCCGGGACCCTCGGCTCCGAACGCCTCGACGACGCCGTGCGCGACGACGTCCGCGGCATGCTCGCGCAGGGCAGCACCGGCGTCGTGCGGTACGGCCGCGAGGGCGAACGGCGCCTCGACGACATCGCGGTCTTCGTGGCGTCCTACGCGCCCAAGCCCCGCATGATCGTGTTCGGGGCGATCGACTTCGCGGCGGCCGTCGCCCGCGCCGGCAGCTTCCTGGGCTACCGCGTCACCGTGTGCGACGCCCGCCCCACCTTCGCCACGCCCCGCCGCTTCCCCGACGCCGACGAGGTGGTGGTCGAGTGGCCGCACCGGTACCTCGCGGCGACCGAGACCGACCCGCGCACCGTGCTGTGCGTGCTCACCCACGACCCGAAGTTCGACGTGCCGCTGCTGGAGATCGCGCTGCGCATGGACGTCGCGTACGTCGGGGCCATGGGCTCGCGTCGCACCGGCGACGACCGCGAGAAACGCCTCCGTGAACTCGGCTTGACCGACGACGAACTGGCCCGCCTGCACGCACCCATCGGCCTCGACATCGGGGCCCGGACCCCGGAGGAGACGGCGATCTCCGTGGCCGCGGAGATCGTCGCGCTGCGCTGGGGCGGAACGGGTCAGCCGCTGCGCCGCATCGACGGCCCCATCCACCACGAAGTCGCCGCAGCTGCGGACGTGTTCACAAGTTGAACAGCGCGACCTCGCAGTAAGGGTGTCCTCACCCGCCACCGGCGGGTGATGGTGAGCACATGACTCGGATCAACGTCACCGTCGACGGGGTCGCGTACTCCGACGAGGTCGAACCCCGCCTGCTGCTCGTCCACTACCTGCGCGAACGGCTCGGCAAGGTCGGCACGGTCGTCGGCTGCGACACGAGCAACTGCGGCGCCTGCACCGTCCACCTCGACGGCCAGAGCGTGAAGAGCTGCTCGGTGCTCGCGGTCCAGGCCGACGACGCCGAGGTGCTCACCATCGAGGGGCTCGCCGACACCGCCCCCAACGAGAACGGGCTGCACCCCGTCCAGCAGTCCTTCCACGACAAGCACGGCCTGCAGTGCGGCTACTGCACCCCCGGGATGATCATGGCCGCCTGCGACCTGCTCAAGAACAACCCGAACCCGTCCGAGGCCGAGATCCGCGAGGGCATCGAGGGCAACCTCTGCCGCTGCACCGGCTACCAGAACATCGTCGCGGCCATCGGTGACGCCGCCACCAAGATGAGCAACTCGGAGGTCTCGGCATGACCGACGTCGTCGACGCACCGGCCGGAGGCGCGCAGATCGGCGCCGCCCGCACGCGCAAGGAGGACCGGCACCTCATCACCGGTGCCACCACCTGGACCGACAACATGACCCTGCCGGGCATGCTCCACATCGCGCTGCTCCGCAGCCCGATGGCGCACGCCAGGATCGTCTCGGTCGACACCACCGAGGCCAAGACCCGTCCGGGCGTCATCGCGGTCTACACCGGCCAGGACTTCAAGGACGTCCAGGGCAACGTGCCCTGCGCGTGGCCGGTCACCAAGGACATGGTGAACCCGGGCGCGCCGAGCATCGCCGTCGACCAGGTCAACCACGTCGGCGAGGTCGTGGCCATCGTCGTCGGCCGCGACAAGACCTCAGCCCAGGACGCCCTGGAGGGCGTCGACGTCGAGTACGAGCCGCTGCCCGCCGTGCTCAACATGGAGGAAGCGGTCACCGAGGGCTCGCCCCTGGTGCACCCGAACACCCAGAGCAACAAGAGCTACACGTGGGCCTTCGAGTCCGGCGCGGCCGGGACCGGCGGCTCCATCGACGAGGCGCTGTCCTCGGCCGAGGTCACGGTGAGCCGGCAGTTCATCCAGCAGCGACTGGTCCCCGCGTTCATGGAGCCCCGCTCCACCGTGGTGCAGCCGGTCGGCAACGGCGTGACGATCTGGTCGTCCACGCAGATCCCCCACATCCTGCGCACGATGATGGCCCTGACGCTGGGCATCGAGGAGCAGCAGGTACGGGTGATCGCGCCCGACGTCGGCGGCGGCTTCGGCGGCAAGATCCCCGTCACGCCCGAGGAGATCATCACCACGATGGTCGCCCGCAAGCTCGGCAAGCCCGCGAAGTACACCGAGTCGCGGTCCGAGTCGCTCATGGCCGCGCACCACGGCCGCGACCAGATCCAGAACATCACCATCACGGCCAAGCGCGACGGCACGGTCACCGGCCTCGACGTCCACCTGCTCGCCGACATGGGTGCGTACCTGCGCCTGGTCGGCCCGGGTGTGCCGGTGCTGGGTGCGTTCATGTTCCCGGCGATCTACAAGGTGCCGGCGTACCGGTTCGTCTGTGACGGCATCTTCACCACCAAGACCCCCACCGACGCCTACCGCGGTGCCGGCCGCCCGGAGGCCACGTACGCCATCGAACGGATCATGGACGAGCTCGCCCACGAGCTCGACATGGACCCGATGGAGCTGCGGCAGAAGAACTGGATCACCCACGAGGAGTTCCCGTTCACGACCGTCGCGGGCCTGACCTACGACGTCGGCAACTACGAGGCCGCCACGGCCAAGGCCCTCGAGATGATGGACTGGGACGCCCTCAAGGCCGAGCGTGACCGTCGCCGCGCCGAGGGTGACACCGTTCAACTCGGGCTCGGCATCTCCACGTTCACCGAGATGTGCGGCCTCGCACCGTCGCGCGTGCTCGGCTCGCTGGACTACGGCGCGGGCGGCTGGGAGACGGCGTCCATCCGGATGCTCGCCACCGGCAAGGTCGAACTGGTCACCGGCGCCTCGGCGCACGGCCAGGGCCACGAGACGGCCTTCAGCCAGATCGTCGCCGACAAGCTCGGCGTCGCCTTCGAGGACGTCAGCGTCATCCACGGCGACACCGCGAGTTCGCCCAAGGGTCTCGACACCTACGGGTCGCGCTCGCTGCCGGTCGGTGGCCCCGCGATCGTCATGGCGGCCGACAAGGTCATCGAGAAGGCCAAGCGTGTCGCCGCGCACCTCATGGAGGCCAACGAGGACGACCTCGACTTCGCGAACGGGTCGTTCACCGTCAAGGGCTCGCCGGGTGCGGCCACCTCGATCCAGGAGGTCGCGTTCGCGACCTTCATGGCGCACAACCTGCCCGACGGCATGGAGCCGACCCTGGACTCCAGCGCGACCTACGACCCGGAGAACTTCTCGTTCCCGCACGGCACGCACCTCGCCGCGGTGGAGATCGACACCGAGACCGGCTTCACAAAGCTGCGCAAGTACGTCTGCGTCGACGACATCGGCGTGGTGATCAACCCGCTCATCGCCGACGGCCAGATCCACGGCGGGCTCGCGCAGGGCATCGCGCAGGCTCTCTACGAGGAGGCGGTCTTCGACGCCGACGGCAACCTCACCACCGGCACGTTCGTCGACTACCTGCTGCCGTCGGCGATGGACCTGCCGAGCTTCGACATCGATCGCACCACCACGCCGTCCACCACCAACCCCCTCGGGGTCAAGGGTGTCGGCGAGGCCGGCTGCATCGCCTCGACCCCGGCGATCATCAACGCCGTGGTCGACGTCCTGCGCCCCTACGGGGTCAACGACATCCAGATGCCGGCGACCCCCGAGCGGGTGTGGCGGGCGATCCACCAGGGCAAGGAGAAGTCCGACCGCGCGGCCGAGGGCACCAACGCCTACGGCGGCGCGTCCACCACCAGTAGTGACGGATCGACGGGAGACCAGCTGTGATCCCCGCAGCGTTCGACTACGCGCGTCCCACGTCCATCGAGGAGGCCGTCGCGGCGGTCGCCGCGGCCGGGGAGGACGGCAAGATCCTCGCCGGCGGTCAGTCGTTGCTGCCGGTCCTCCGGCTGCGGATGTCCTATCCCGAGACCGTCGTCGACGTCGGCCGGGTGCCGGAGATGCGCGGTGTCCGCGACGACGTCGACGCCATCGTCATCGGCGCCATGACCACCCACCACGACGTCATGAACGACGCGCTGGTCAAGGAGCACGCCCCGCTCATCGCCCAGGCGACCGCCACCGTCGCGGACCCGCAGGTCCGTCACCGCGGGACGTTCGGTGGGGCCCTCGCCCACGCCGACCCCGCGGGTGACCTCGGGGCGGTCGCACTCGCGCTCGGTGTCGAACTGGTGGCGAACGGCCCGAACGGGGCGCGGACCATCCCGGCGTCGGAGTTCTTCCTCGACTACCTCACGTCCTCGCTCGCGCCCGACGAGGTGCTCACCGCGATCCGGGTACCCAAGCTCGGCGAGGGCTGGACCAGCCACTACGAGAAGTTCAACCGGGTCGCGCAGGCCTGGTCGATCGTCGCGGTCGCGGCCGTGGTGAAGCGGCAGAACGGGTCGATCGCCGAAGCCCGCATCGGGCTGACCAACATGGGCTCGACACCGTTGCGTGCTGCAGCGGTCGAGAGCGCCCTGGTCGGCGCCGACGCGTCGGTGGAGGCCGTCAAGGCGGCGGCAGCTCATGCCGTCGAGGGGACCAGCGCACCGAGCGACCTCAACGGCGCGGCAGACTACCGCAACGCGTTGGTCCAGACGCTCACCCAGCGCGCGGTGGTCACCGCCGCCGGTCTGTAGACGGCGCTAGGGTCGCACCTGTGGAGCTGGAGCACTCGTTCACCGTCCCCGTCGGCATCGACCGGGCCTGGGAGGTGCTGCTCGACGTCGAGACGATCGCGCCTTGCATGCCGGGCGCGGCACTCGACACCGTCGACGGTGACGCCTTCACCGGCACGGTCAAGGTCAAGCTGGGTCCGATCGGTCTGACCTACAAGGGGAAAGCCTCGTTCGTCGAGAAGGACGAGACGGCCCACCGGGCGGTCATCGACGCCCAGGGTCGTGACGCCCGCGGCAACGGCACGGCCAACGCCAAGGTCACCGCGACCCTCGAGGCCGACGGCGACACCGCGACCAAGGTGGTCGTCTCGACCGACCTCGCGATCACCGGCAAGCCCGCGCAGTTCGGCCGCGGCGTCATGGTCGACGTCGGCAACAAGCTGATCGGGCAGTTCGCCGACTGCCTCGCCGGCAAGCTCAGCGCGGACGAGGTCCCGGCCGAACCCGCGCCCGCCCCGGAGCAGGCGGGTCCGGCCGAGACCAGCGCGCCGGTCGCGGAGTCGACCTCCACCGCCACCTCGACGGCCACGGCCGGCGCGGCGGCGGCACCGACGCCGACCGCGGCGACCGCACCGAAGCACGCCGCGGCCGGAGCAACGCCGGCACCCGCCGCCACCGGCCCCCGCAAGGTCGCCCCGGTGGCCGCGGCGGAACCCATCGACCTCATGGCCTCGGCCGGACCGGCCGTCGCCAAGCGGGTCGTGCCGCTGGTGGCGGGGATCGTCGTGGCGGTCGTCGCCTTCGTCCTGCTGCGCCGCCGGCGCTGAGCTCCCGGCCGCTCCCGACTCAGGTCGGGGGCAGCCGGGCGACGGTCGCGAAGAACTCGTCGATCGACTTCACGACCTCGGCGAAGTCGTCGAAGTCCACGGGCTTGCTGACGTACGCGTTGGCGTAGAGGTCGTAACTGCGCACGATGTCCTCGCCGGCCTGCGAGGTCGTCAGCACGACGATCGGGATGCGGCGCAGGTCGGTGTCGGCCTTGACGTGCTCGAGCACCTCGTGGCCGCCCATGCGCGGCAGGTTGAGGTCGAGCAGGATCAGATCGGGCTTCGGGGCGTCCGTGTACGCACCCTCGCGGCGCAGGAACTGCAGCGCCTCCACCCCGTCGTTGACGACGTGCAGGTTGCTCGCGACCTTGCCGGCGCGCAGCGCCTCCTCGGCGATGACGACGTCACCCGGGTCGTCCTCCACCAGCAGCACCTCGAGGGCGGCCGTGGAACGGGAGAGCGTCATGGGGTGGTTCCTTCGGGGAGGGTGAAGCAGAAGCGGGCTCCGGTGCCGGAGCCCGGCGGGTCCAGCCAGATCGTGCCGCCGTGGAACTCCACGATCTTCTTGCTCACGGCCAGGCCGATTCCCGTGCCACCGTAGCTGTCCCGTAGGTGCAGCCGCTGGAAGATGACGAAGATGCGTTGCGCGTACTGCGGCTCGATGCCGATCCCGTTGTCCGCCACGCCGATCACCCACTCGTGACGCGGCGGTGCGTCGACCCCGGCCGGCTGGTTCATGAGCCGGCGCTCGGCGGTGATCTCGACCCGCGGCACCTGCTCGCCGTGGTACTTCAGCGCGTTGCCGACGAGGTTCTGCACGAGGGTCACGAGCAACGTGCGGTCGCCCGGCACGGTCGGCAGGTCGGGGGCGACGTCGACGAGCCCACCGGTCTCCTGCAGCGGTCCGGCCAGGTTGTCCAGCGCCTCGCGCACGACGTCGGCGAGCGGGACGTCGACGAAGCTGTCGGTGTTGCGGCCGACCCGGGAGAACGAGAGCAGGTCGTTGATGAGCGCCTGCATGCGCTTCGCGCCGTCGACCGCGAAGTGGATGTACTGCCCGGCGCGGTCGTCGAGCTGCTCGCCGTACTGCCGTTCGAGCAGCTGGCAGAAGTTCGACACCTTGCGCAACGGTTCCTGCAGGTCGTGCGAGGCGACGTAGGCGAACTGCTCGAGGTCGGCGTTGGAGCGGGCGAGCGAGGCGGCACTGAGCTCGAGCCGCGTGCGGGCGTTCTCGACCTCGGCCAGTTCGCCGACGATGCGCCGGCGCATGGCCTCGACGTCGCGCGCGACGTCGTCGATCTCCGCCGGACCGCCGCCGGTCACCTCGTGGGCCAGGTCGCCGTCACTGACCCGCCGACTGGCCGCGGCGATGCGGAACAGCGGGGTGATGACGCGGCGCCGGATGCCGGCGAACACCGCCGTCGAGGCCACGACCACGACACCGAACCCGACCGCCACCGCGACGATCAGCCACTGCACGGCACTGTGCACCTGGTCGACCGCCTCGGTCCGCGCGGCGACGAGGACGGCGGAGAGGCTGGCGTAGCGGGCGCGGACGTCGTCGAACAGCTCCTTGCCGCGCGTGTTCGGACCCCGCAGCAGCTCCTGGACGGCCTCCCGGTCGCCCGCACGGGTGGCGTCGATGAGCGGCTCGGCGAAGTCGCTGCGCCAGGTGTCCGCGGCGGCGAGCAGCTCGGTGAGCTCGGCCGCGGCGGCGGTGTCCGCGGGCCGCAGGTAGCCCCGCAGCTGGGCCACCGCGGTGCCCATCGCGACCAGGCCGTCGGAGTAGGGCTGCAGGTAGGAGTTGTCACCGCTCAGCGCGTACCCGCGCGCGCCGGTCTCCTGGTCGAGCAGGGCGGCGTTGATGTTCGACGCGCGGATGACGGCCGGCCCGATGTGGTCGTTCTGGGCGTCGACCGCGGAGGTCAACGCGGCCAGCGCGACCGCGATGCCGGCCACGGCCGCGAGCTTGACCAGGGTGAACAGGGCGAAGCCCCAGTTGGTCGACCGGCGCAGCGAGATGCCCCGCCGGGCCGAGCGGATCGGCGGCCGGTCGGCGGCGACCAGGGCCGGAGCCGGGCCCGCCGGTGCGGGCGCCGGGGCGGTCGCGGGAACCGGTGCGGTGGCCGGCCGTTCCGCGAGGTCGGTCACGACGGGTCCGCGGTGGTCGCCAACGCGACGACCGCCATGTCGTCCGTGACGACCCGGGGCGCGCGCGCCACCACCCCGGACAGCCAGACCTGCGGGTCGCGGTGCGCGGCCGCCGTGGCCGCGGCGAGCAGCCCACTGAAGCCGATGTCGGTGACGTCCACGTGGTCGCGGAAACTGTCGAGCAGGCCGTCGGTGTAGAGCATGACCTGCCAGGCCGCCCCGAGGGGGACCACGGTGTCGACCGCCGGCACCACCGCGCGGGCGATCCCGAGCGGTGGCATGACGTGCAGATCCGGCTGCCAGGCCACTCCCCCGTCCGACACCACGACCGGCGCCGGGTGACCCGCACTGCGCACGGTCATCGAACGGCGGTCCGGGGCGACCGTGATGTCGCAGACGGTGACGAACGGGTTGCCCACCGCCCGTTCGGAGGTGAGGACGGTGTCGAGGGTCGCGAGCACGGTCGGGTCGGGCAGGCCCGCGAGGACCAGCGCGCGCCAGGCGACCCGCAGGTGCACCCCGAGCGCTGCTTCGTCCGGGCCGTGACCCATGACGTCGCCGATGATGGCGCGCACGCTGCCGTCGGCCCGCTGCACGATGTCGTAGAAGTCCCCGCCGAGGAGGGTGTGGTCGCGGCCGGCGCGGTAGGTCGTCGCGGAGGCGATGCGGCGGCCGTCGAGCACCGGCCGCGGGAGCAGGCCGCGTTCGAGGCGGGCGTTCTCGGTCGAGCGCAGGCGGGCCTGCTCGAGGGCGAAGGCCGCCCGCTCGACGCGCTTGCGTTCGACCGCGTAGCGGATCGCTCGGGAGAGCACCTCGGCGTGCAGGCCGTCCTTGACCAGGTAGTCCTGGGCGCCGGCCGCGAGCGCCGGCTGCCCAGACTGTCCGGCGAGGCCGGTGAGCACGATGACCGCGGTGTCGATGGTCGAGGTCATGCCGCGCACGGACTCCAGGCCGGACGCGTCGGGGAGCCCCAGGTCGACGAGCACGCAGTCGGCGGGGCGTTCGACGACCGCCCGGCGCCCCTCGGCCAGCGTCCGGAACCACCGCACGGAGTCCTCGGGGATGCCGGCGTCCTGCAGGGCCGCGGCGAGCAGGAACGCGTCGCCCTCGTCGTCCTCGACGACGAGCAGCTGCAGCGCGCGCAGGTCGACCGGGTCCAGGCCGGTGTCGGGCGGACCGGACGGAGCGGTGTCGACGCGCGCGACCGTCACCGGGGCGGCGGGCCCCGGGACGTCGAGCGGCAACTCGGACAGCATCGGCCCCACTTCAGCGGCGAGACCGCGGCGGGGTGCCGCGACGGGGGGACCTTACCGATCTTCGGTCGGTCGCGAACCTCGAACGGCCCAGGCGTTCTGCGGGATGTCGGACGCCCGGCGGGATCGACACCGGAAAGGCACCCGGGGAGGGGTTGAGCGGGAGGGGCGCTGGGTACTAGCTCGGTGCCCGACCGAGGTGGCAGTCCGAGGTCGGGTTCACGGGGGGAGCTCCGGAGCGCGCGTGCACGGCGCGCCCGTCGAGCGACCGAGCCGCTGACGTCCTCGCCCGGTCGTGCTTCGGGGGAACCGACCGGGCGAGGCGCAGCGGGCTCAGAGTCAGACCGATCCCGAGGTCACCGCCCGGTTGGCGTTGATCTCGCCGCGCCCGTAGAAGCCGTTCTTCGTGGTCGGCCCGGCACACGTCGCGTCGTAGGTGACCACCGCGCCGGTCGTGGTGACGAGCGTGTACCGGTAGGCGCGCGGCGACGGGCAGGCCGTCTTGGTCGCGGTCGACGCCATGATCGACTCGGTGGTCGCCGGCGGCAGGGTGAGCCCGCCGTGCACCCGGTCCTTGGTGCCGTAGTGGCTCACGACCAACGCCGCCACGCCGACGGCGTGCGGGGCGGCCATCGACGTGCCCTGCAGGTACTGGTAGTAGGCACAGACGCTCTCCCGGCAGTCCCGCACGACCGACGGCGTGTTCGGGGTGCCGTCCGGGTTGAGCACGCCGCTCGACTGCGCGAGGTGCAGCGGGTACGCGGCGAGCACCGCGCCCGCGATGTTGCGGCGGCTGTCCGGGGTGTCGTAGGCGTCGCCGCCGGGGGCCGACAGGTCGGTCTGCTCGGTGCCGTAGTTGGAGTAGTACGCCTTGCGGCCCGACGGCCCGAGCGAGCTCACCGACAGCACCCCGCCGGTCTCGGTCGGCACGTTGAGGCAGGAGTTGTCGACCTCCCGCGGGTGCGCCGCACCGGCCGGGAAGTCCGGGCTGCTGTCGTCGAACGTCGGGTTGCCGAGGTCGGTCGCCTCGTTGCCCAGGGCCGCCACCGGCAGCACGCCGTGGGCGCGGGCGTAGTCGACGGCGCGCTGGGTGGCGGTCCGGACCACCCGCTGCTCGCTGCGCTCGGCAGGGGAGTCGGCCGGGTTGTCCAGGCAGTTGTAGAGCCAGGGATCGGTGTAGAAGCTCATGTTGACGACGTCGACCCCGATGTCGCCCGCGTAGGTCAGCGCCTCGAGCGTGGCCTGCAGGAAGAAGTAACCGGAGTCCTGCCCGGCGCGCAGGTTGACCAGCGTCGCCTTCGGCGCCACGCCCGCGATGCCGAGGCCGTTGGCCGGTGAGGCGATCGTGCTCGCGACGTGGGTGCCGTGGCCGTCGTCGTCGACGTTCGAGGGGTCGACGCAGGTCTCGACCTCGCACGGGCCGTCGATGACCGGCATGTCGACGGTGAAGTTGTGACTGAGTCCGGCGTCGAAGTTGGGCTTGATGTCGGGGTGGGTGCCGTCGATGCCGGTGTCGATGACACCGACGCGCACGCCGGGCTTGCCGGGCTCGGTCGCGTACGAGCCCGTGGGCGTCGCGCCGATCCGGCGCATGTCCCACTGCAGGCTCGCGAGCGGTTCGGGTGAGGTCGGCGAACCGGCCTTGGCGACCGGGAGCGCGGTGTTGGTGTCGGCGGCGTCGGCCACCACCCGTTCCCGCACCGACGGGCCGCGGTCGGTCGAGACCTTCTCCACGACGTCGCGGTCCTTGCCGGTGAACGGCGAGGTCTTGCCGACGATCCGGTCGCGGGCCGTGCCGGCCACCGCCCCGGAGGCGTTGACGCGATCGGCGAAGTCGGCCCGGGTGCTCTGCACGACGGCGTAGCCGACGCCGACGTTCTCGACCACGACCCGGCCGCCGGACCGCGCGATCGCGGCGCGGGCGCCGGCGTCACTGCTCGCCGTCTTGTAGAGCACCACGTACTCGGTGACCGCGCCGTCGCGGGCCGCGGCGGGCGCGGCGGGGTCGGCTCCGGGACCCCCGGGTGCGGCGGTGGCGGACCCGGTGGTCGTGGCCACCGCGAGGGCGGCGGTCGTGACGGCGGTGGCCAGCAGACAGGTGACGCGACGGGGACGCATGGGTGGAACCTAGGGCGAACCGGACACCACCACAAGGTCCGGTGAGCTCCGGATCAGGATCGGGTCAGCGCGCCGCGGTGACGTCGCCGATCGCCCGGCCGATGAGCTCGACGCCGAGGTCGATCTCCTCCTCGGACGCGGTGAGGGCCGGCGCGATGCGGAACGTCCCGCCCATCCCCGGCAGCTGGACCACGTTGAGGTGCAGCCCGAGTTCGAGGCATCGGGTGGTCACGGCCGCACCGAGCCGGTCGGCGCCGTAGGCGGAGGTGTCGTCGTCGTCGACCAGCTCGAGGCCGACGAGCAACCCACGCCCGCGGACGTCACCGATGACCGGGTGGACCCTGGCCAGGTCCCACAACCTGCCCCGCAGCCGCTCCCCCAGCACCGCGGCGCGTTCGTCGAGCCGGTCGCGGGTCATGACGTCGAGGACCGTGGTGCCGACCTGCGCGACCAGCGGGTCCGAGACGTGGGTGGTGAAGAAGAGGTAGCCGCGCTCGTGGGCCGTCGCCTCGATGGCCGCGGACGTGACCACCGCGGCGAGGGGCAGCCCGGCGCCGAGGGTCTTGCTCAGCGTGAGGATGTCGGGAACCACGCCGTCGCGCTGGAACGCGTACCAGAGACCCGTGCGGCACACGCCGGTCTGGGCCTCGTCGAGCACCAGCAGCATCCCGCGCTCGTGACACTTGCGCTGCAGCGCCGCGAGGTAGCCCGGCGGCAGGTCGATCACTCCCCCGGACGACAGGATCGGCTCCACGATGCAGGCGGCGAGGCTGCCGACCGACTGCGCGTCGACGAGGTCGAAGGCGAGGTCGAGCTGGCGCTCCCAGTCGAGCGTGCCGTCGGGGTGGGTGAAGTCGGGACGGAACGGGTTGGGGGTCGGGATCGCGATGTTGCCGGGCGCGGCCGGCCCGTACCCCTTGCGGCCCGAGCTGTAGGTCGCACTGGCCGCGGCGTGGGTCATGCCGTGCCAGGAGCGCGCGAACGAGACGACCTCGTGCCGCCCCGTGACGAGCTTGGCCATGCGCAGTGCGGCTTCGTTGCTCTCTGCACCGGTCGACAGCAGGAGCACCTTCTCCAACGGGTCGGGCAGCGTGGCCGCGAGCCGTTCGGCGAGCTCGACGACCGGGCGGCTGAGCAAGCCGCTGTAGAGGTGGTCGAGGGTGGCGATGCCGCGCTGCACGGTGGCGACGACGTCGGGGTGCGAGTGCCCCAGCACCGCGCTCATCTGCCCGGAGGTGAAGTCGAGGATGCGACGGCCGTCCTCGGTCGTGAGCCAGCTGCCCGAGGCCGAGGCGATGATCTCGGGGCTGAAGCCGCCGGCGCCGCTGTAGCGGACGAGGTGGCGGTCGGCGGCGGCCCAGAACGCCGGGTCGCGGGCGGGTGCGTCGGTCACGCGGTCAAGGTAAGGCCTCGCCCCGGATCCGGTGTGCTTTCTTGACTCACTCAAGAAGAGACGGCAAGCTGGGGGGCGTGCCGGACACCGTGGAACTCGAGTCCACGTTGCGCGCGGCGTCGCTGCGCGTGACCCGCCCGCGGGTGGCCGTCCTCGGCGCCGTGCACGCCCACCCGCACGCCGACACCGACACCCTCATCGCCGCCGCGCGCGACGACCTCGGCCCGGTCTCGCACCAGGCCGTGTACGACGTGCTGCGGGCACTGACCGAGGCGGGGCTGGTGCGGCGCATCCAGCCGTCCGGGTCCCTCGCCCGGTACGAGGCCCGCGTCGGCGACAACCACCACCACGTCGTGTGCCGCTCGTGCGGTGTCATCGGCGACGTCGACTGCGCGGTCGGGGACACCCCGTGTCTCACCGCGTCCGAGACCCACGGCTTCACGATCGACGAGGCCGAGGTCGTCTACTGGGGCCTGTGCCCCTCCTGCACTGCCGCGGTCAGCGCGGCCGACCCGACCTGACACAGCATCTTCAACAGAGAGGACCACCAGTGCCGCACGATGCCAACGCCGTCGAAGGCGACATGAACCACGAGGAGGACGGCCGCTGCCCGGTGGACCACGTCCGCCAGGACCAGCACGCCGAGGGCCAGGGCAACGCCGACTGGTGGCCCAAGCGTCTCGACCTCCGCATCCTCGCGAAGAACCCGCCGGCGCGTGACCCGATGGGCGAGGACTTCGACTACAAGCGCGAGTTCGAGAGCCTGGACCTCGAGGCGGTCAAGGCCGACCTGCGCGCGGTCATGACCGACAGCAAGGGCTTCTGGCCCGCGGACTTCGGTCACTACGGCCCGTTCTTCGTCCGCATGGCGTGGCACAGCGCCGGCACCTACCGCGTCCAGGACGGTCGCGGCGGTGCGGGTGCGGGCATGCAGCGTTTCGCGCCGCTCAACAGCTGGCCGGACAACGCCAGCCTGGACAAGGCGCGTCGGCTCATCTGGCCGGTCAAGCAGAAGTACGGCAAGAAGATCTCCTGGGCCGACCTCATCGTGCTGACCGGCAACGTCGCGCTCGAGAGCATGGGCTTCCAGACCTTCGGGTACGCCGGCGGCCGCGAGGACCGCTGGGAGCCGGAGGAGGACGTCTACTGGGGCCCCGAGACCACCTGGCTCGGCAACGAGCGCTACACCGGTGACCGCGAGCTGGAGAAGCCGCTCGGCGCGGTGCAGATGGGGCTGATCTACGTCAACCCCGAGGGCCCCGACGGCCAGCCCGACCCGCTGGGTTCGGCGCGCGACATCCGCGAGACCTTCGGGCGGATGGCGATGAACGACGTCGAGACCGCCGCGCTCATCGCCGGTGGCCACACCTTCGGCAAGACCCACGGCGCGGCCGACCCGAACCAGTACGTCGGCCCCGAACCCGAGGCTGCCCCGCTGGAGCAGCAGGGCCTGGGCTGGAAGAACAGCTTCGGTTCCGGCAAGGGCCGCGACGCCATCACGTCGGGCCTGGAGGTCACGTGGACCTCCGAGCCGACGAAGTGGACGATGAAGTATCTGGAGAACCTCTACAAGTACGAGTGGGAGCTCACCAAGAGCCCCGCGGGTGCCCACCAGTGGAAGCCCGTGAACGGCGAGGGTGCGAACACGATCCCCGACCCGGAGACCGGTGAGCTGGTCCGCACGCCGACCATGCTCACCAGCGACATCGCCCTGCGGGCCGACCCGGTCTACGAGGAGATCACCCGCAAGTTCCTGGCCGAGCCCGAGTACTTCGCCGACCAGTTCGCGCGCGCCTGGTACAAGCTGACCCACCGCGACATGGGCCCGATCCAGCGCTACCTCGGCCCGGAGGTCCCCTCCGAGGAACTGCTCTGGCAGGACCCGGTGCCGGCCGTCGACCACCCGCTGGTCGACGCCGCGGACGTCGCGTCGCTCAAGGAGCAGGTGCTCGCGAGCGGTCTCACGGTGTCGCAGCTGGTCTCGACCGCCTGGGCGTCGGCCTCGACGTTCCGCGGCAGTGACAAGCGCGGTGGCGCCAACGGTGCCCGCATCCGCCTGCAGCCGCAGTCCGGCTGGGAGGTCAACCAGCCCGACGAGCTCGCCCAGGTGCTGCGCACGCTCGAGGGGATCAAGTCCTCCTTCGACGCCGCGGCGTCCGGCGGGAAGAAGATCTCGCTGGCCGACCTCATCGTGCTCGCCGGTGCCGCCGGCGTGGAGAAGGCCGCACGGGACGCCGGTCGCGAGGTCACCGTCCCGTTCACCCCGGGCCGCACCGACGCGACCCAGGAGCAGACCGACGTCGAGTCCTTCGAGGCCCTCGAGCCGTCGGCGGACGGGTTCCGCAACTGGCTCGGCAAGGGCCACCGCGTCCCGGCCGAGTACCTGCTGCTGGACCGGGCCAACCTGCTGACGCTGACCGCGCCCGAGCTCACCGTGCTGGTCGGCGGTCTGCGGGTGCTCGGCGCCAACGCCGGCGGCTCGAAGGCGGGTGTGTTCACCGATGCTCCCGGCACGTTGACGAACGACTTCTTCGTCAACCTACTGAGCATGGACATCGAGTGGAAGCCGACCGACGACAGCTCGGAGACGTTCGAGGCGCACGACGCCTCGGGCGCGGTGGTCTGGACCGGCACCCGCAACGACCTGGTGTTCGGCTCGAACTCCGAGCTGCGCGCCCTGGCCGAGGTGTACGCCACGGACGACGCGAAGGACAAGTTCGTGCAGGACTTCGTCGCCGCGTGGGACAAGGTCATGATGGCCGACCGGTACGACCTGGTCTGAGTTCCGCGAACGCCACGACGGGGCGTCGAAACCGTGTGGATCCCCGGATCCAACACGGTTTCGGCGCCCCGTCGTCGTCTCAGCTCCAGGCCCGCTGCGACCGCTGCCGCCAGTACCGGTCCGCCGGTTCCGGCGTCGCGGTGAGCACCGCCTGGTCGTCGGCGGACAGGACCACCGTCGCGGCCGCCAGGTTGGAGCGCAGCTGGTCCACGGTCACCGCGCCGGAGAGCACCCGCGGGCGCCACGGCTGGGCCAGGACCGCGGCCAGGGCGACGGCGTCAACCGACGCGCCGTGACGGGCCGCGACCTCCCGCACGGCCACGGCGGCGGGAGCGGGGTCGTCGGAACCGGGGGCGAGGCGGCCGTTGGCGAGGCCCTCCTTGACGATGACGTCCAGACCGGCCGCGGCGGCGTCGGCCAGCGCGGCGCCGACCGAGGTCTCGAGGACGTTCCACGTCGCCTGCACGGCCGCGAACAGCGGCGTCCCCCCGGCCCGGATCGTCATGGCCCGCCGCACGGTGACGGCCTGGTCCGGCCCGGACGTGGAGAACCCGATCCGCACGCCGTCGTCGCGCAGGCGGGCCAACCCGGCCAGGGCGTCCCTGTCGTCGAACAGCGGATCGTCGGGCATGAGCGAGTGGACCTGGTGGAGCGCGAGCCGGTCGCCGAGCAGCTCCCGGGTCGCCGCGAGCTGCTCGGTGAACGCGGCGGCGGAGTGGTCCTTCACCTCGTGGACCTCGGCGTCGCGGCGCCAGTCGCCGACGTAGCGGTAGCCCCACTTCGAGGCGACGACGGCGTCGTGGACGTCCGGGCGGCGGGCCAGCCAGTCGGCGAGGAACTCCTCGGCCCGGCCGTAGGAACGGGCGGCGTCGACGTACCGGACGCCGGCCGCGTACGCCGCGTCCAGCACCTCCCCGGTGCGGTCGCGCAGCGCCTGCACCGACCGGTCCGCCCCGAGGGCGTCGTCGCGGCCGGTGGTGATGTACGCCGGCCGCGCCAGCGCCGCGAGTCCCACTCCGAAACAGCTGGGCCCGAAGTGGTCGGTCACGGTCTCCCCCTCGTCCGTCGGTGCGAGGATCGGATCATGACGCACCTGGTGAACGACCTCGACGCCGTGGTCACCGAAGCGGTCGACGGCCTGGTCCGGGCCTCGGGCGGCACCCTCGCCCGGCTCGACGGCTACCCCGACGTCAAGGTCGTCGTGCGCGCCGACTGGGAGCACGACCGGGTGGCACTGGTGTCCGGCGGTGGATCCGGACACGAACCGGCGCACGCGGGCTTCGTCGGACGCGGGCTGCTCACCGCGGCGGTGTGTGGGGAGATCTTCGCCTCGCCCAGCGTCGACGCCGTGCTGGCGGCGATCGTCGCCGTGACCGGCGATGCCGGCTGCCTGGTCATCGTGAAGAACTACACCGGCGACCGGCTCAACTTCGGTCTGGCGGTCGAGCGCGCGCGGACGCGTGGTCTCGACGTCGCGATGGTCGTGGTCGACGACGACATCGCCCTGCCCGACACCCCCCAGGCGCGCGGGCTCGCCGGGACGCTGCTGGTGCACAAGGTCGCGGGCGCCGCGGCCGAGGCCGGGGCGCCGCTCGCGGAGGTCGCGGACGCCGCCCGCACGGTCGCCGCCAGCGTGCGCACCCTCGGGGTGTCGCTGTCGCCGGTGGCCGTGCCCGGGCAGCCGACGAGCGACCGGATCGCCGAGGGCTCGGCCGAACTCGGGCTCGGCATCCACGGCGAGCCGGGCGCCGAGACCATCGACGTCGGCAGCGCGTGGGCGGTCGTCGAGACCATGACCTCGCGGTTGGGTGAGACCGTCCCCGACGGCCCGGTGCTGGTGCTGGTCAACAACCTGGGTGGCGTCGCCGCGCTCGAACTCGCCGTCGTGCTGCACGACGTCCTGGCGAGCCCGCTCGGGGCCCGAGCAGAACTCGTGGCCGGGCCGGCCGCGTTGATGACGTCGTTGTCCGCGGGGGGTTTCTCGCTCAGCGCGCTACCGCTGACCGACGCGGTGCGCACCGGGCTGACGGCGCCGGTGGCGGACCACACGGCGTGGCAGGGGGTGCGCGCCGTCGGCGAACTCACGGTCCGCCCACTGCCGGCGACCGCACCCGAGGCGCCGGCCGCGTCCTCCGACGACCGGGTGCGGGCCCTGCTCACGGCCGTCGCCGAGGCCGTCGTGGCGGCCGAGTCCGAACTGAACGCCCTCGACGCCAAGGTGGGCGACGGCGACACCGGCTCGACGTTCGCCACCGCCGCGCGCCGCATCCTCGACTCCCTCGACCGGTTGCCGCTCGCCGAACCGGCCTCGCTGTTCGCGGCGTTGTCGACCGTGCTCTCCAGCGCCATGGGCGGATCCAGCGGTGTGCTCGGGTCGATCTTCTTCGCCGCGGCGGGCACCGCCGTGGCCGACGGCGCCGACGTTCCCGCCGGGTTCGCCGCAGGGGTCGAGGCCGTGCAGCACCACGGCGGCGCGAAACCCGGTGACCGCACGATGCTCGACGCCCTGGTGCCGGCCATCGATGCACTGCGCAACGGTTCGCCGGCCGACGCCGCCACCGCAGCGCAGGCGGGCGCCGACGCGACGGCGTCGATGACCTCGGCCGCGGCGGGCCGTTCGGCGTACGTCTCGGGCGAGCACCTCACCGACGTCCCGGACCCCGGCGCCGTCGCCGTCGCGGTGATCGTGCGGGCCGCCGCAGGCGGTTGAGAGCGCGCTGCTGACTCACCGCGTCAGAGCTTGAACACCGCTCGAGGCTGATCGAGGGTGAGGTGGCGCAGGGTCTCGGCCGCCTCGTCCTCCTCCAACCGGTGTTCGGCGACCAGGCCGGCCAGGTGGCCCGCGTCGATGCGGCGCGACATGTCGTGGCGCGCGGGGATCGAGCAGTACGCCCTGGTGTCGTCGATGAATCCGCTGCTCCGACCGAAGCCCACGGTCTCGCTGACGGCGGCGCGGTGGCGACGGATGGCGTCGGGCGCGTCGAGGAACCACCACGGCGCACCGACGTACACCGACGGGTAGAAGCCGGCGAGCGGGGCGATCTCGCGCGAGAACGTGGTCTCGTCGACGGTGAACAGCACCAGGTGCAGGTTCGGGTCGGTGCCGTACCGCTCGAGCAACGGCTGCAACGCGCGGGTGAACTCGACGCTCACAGGGATGTCGTGGCCGGTGTCGGGTCCGAAGCGCCGGTGGGTGGGGCCGTGGTGGTTGCGCAGGACGCCCGGGTGCAGCGTCATCACCAGGCCGTCGTCGCACGACATCCGGGCCATCTCGCCGAGCATGTGCCGGCGGAAGGCCGTGGTCTCGGCCGTCGTGGCGACGCCCGACCGGGCCGCGGCGAAGATCCGCCGGGCCGCGGCCGGGTCGAGCGGGTCGGTGCCGGCGTCGAGGTGACTGTGATCGGCCGACACGGCGCCGTGTTCGACGAAGTACCGCCGACGGGCCTCCAGGGCCTCGACGTACCCGTCGTACTCGTCGGTGTCGGTCTGCGCGGCCTCCCCCAAGCGGCGGACCCGGTCGGCCCATCCCTCGCCCGCGGGCTCCAGGTAGGCGTCGGGGCGGAACGTGGGGACCACCCGGCCGGTCCACGACGGATCGGCCGCCAGCGCCGCGTGCGCCGCGAGGTCGTCGCACGGGTCGTCGGTGGTCGCCAGCACCTCCAGCCCGAACCGTGCGTACAGCGCCCGCGGCCGGAACTCCGGCTGCGCGAGACGCTCGGCGATGCCGTCGTAGAGCGCGTCCGCTGTGGCTGCCGACGGCCGCTGGTCGAGCCCGAACACGTCGAGCAGTTCGCGTTCGAGCCAGTACCGCACCGGCGTGCCACGGAACGCGGGCCAGTGCTCACACAGCAGACGCCAGGCCCGGCGGGCGTCGGCCTCGTGGAGCGGACCCTGCCCGACGCCGAGCTCCCGCAGGGCGACGCCGTTCGCGTGCAGCAACCGGGTGACGTAGTGGTCGGGCGTGACCAGCAGCGTGGCCGGGTCGGTGAACGGGAGGTCGTCGAGCAGCAGGCGTGGGTCGACGTGGCCGTGCGGCGACACGACCGGCAGGTCCCGCACCTGCTCGTGCAACCGCCGGGCGATCGCCCGCACCCCCGGGTCGGGCGGGAACAGCCGGTCCGGGGCGGTCGCGATCGCGGTCACCGGGTCAGCGTGCCGGACGCGTCGTGACGCCTGCCGCGTCGGGGTTCACGCGTGCGGGCAGCTGACCTGGAACGTGATGGTCTGCGGGCCGTCCAGGTCGGTGTAGGAGACCAGTGCGGTCTTGGAACCGGTGCACGAGACGGTGTACGACGCCTGGTACGTGGCCGTGGAGTCCGCGACGGCCGTACCCACGGTCGTCCCGTTCAGGGCTTCGGTGACGGTCGTGCCGGGCAGCGCGCCGACACCGCCCCACACCACGGTGTTCGGGTGGTCGGGGTCGCCCTTGTAGCAGGTGAGACCCAGGACCTGCAGCCCCACCCGGGCCCCGATGTCGCCGTCCTCGCGGGGCTTCGCGACCACCACCCAGTGACGTCCGCTCGGGATGTTCCGCAGCACGGCCAGGGTGGACGGCAGGTCGCCACCGGCGTTGGTCGTGGCCGAGGTGAGCGCGACGTCGGGCCACGCGCCGTCGTCGGTGTGCAACACGATGTCGTAGGTGGCCGAGGCCGACAGGTCCGACCCCGCGACGCGGAACATCGAGTCGAACGGCGAGGTGAGGCCGGCGCAGGCCGGGATCAGCGCCGCCGGGTGCAGCCGCGTTCCCACCGGGGTGGCCGTGAGCCCGCCGCCGGCGGTGAGGTCGACGGCACAACTGTTGTAGGGCCCGGTCGCGGGTGCGTCGACACTGCGCCCGCGCACCACGACGTGGACTCCGGTGTCGGACGGTTTGAGGACGCCCCTCCACTGCGCGGCGGTCGGCGTGAACGTCGTCGCGGTGGTCGTCGGCGACGTGAAGCGGGCCTTCGACCAGTCGGAGCTCCACACCTGCACCACGAAGCGGGTGAGCCGGTGCGACGGTCCGGCGCCGCGGGGTTGCCAGGTGAACGTCGGCGGTTCGCTGAGGCTGACGTGGTCACCGTCGGCCGGCGCGGTGACCAGCGGTGAGACCTTCTGCCGCGACAGCACGCACGCGAAATCGTTGCTGTGTGCAACTTGCGCCGCCGACGGGTTCCCGGATCCGTCGAACCGCGCGGCGTTCGCCGCCGGCAGCAACGCCGCGACCGCGCCCGAGAACGTCGAGACCCCGGCCGCGCGCAGGGCTTTCACGAGTGCGACGTCCGGGATGCGAGTCCGCGCGTCGACGCGGAAGTGCCACAGCGACCGCGCGATGGACAACTCGTCGTCCTCGCCGGCCGAGATGATCCCGACGTCGGTGCCGATCGCCACGTGGGACGACGCGTCCTGGGTGTCGTCGAAGAAGTCGTCACCCGCACCGGGGACGTGCTGCGACGAGGCACCGAGAACGTCCTGGGCCGTCAACGAGAAGTACGTCGCGAACCCTTCGCTCCAGGCCAGGCGCAGCCCCTCGAGCTTCGACCGCGGGGGCTCGGCGACGTTCTGACCGAACCCGTGCGTGCCGCCCGGAGACTTGTCGACACCGAGCGCGTCCGCCACCGCGTGCCCGTACTCGTGCAGGAGGACGTCCCAGTCGAACTGGTCCAGTCGTTGGACGCGGAGCAGCGCCGCCGTCGCGTTCGTGCCCTTCGCGTCGGGGAACGACACCGACAGTGCCGGCATGGTCACCCCCAGCCGTGCGGCGTAGCGGACCCCGGTGACCAGGGCGTCCGTGACACCGAAGGCGGTCTCGGCGGCCGTGCTGTTGCCGACCTTCAGCCGCACCGACTGGGTCGCACCCGTGGCGGTGGTCGGCGTCGACTCCGCGGCGTACGGCGCGGTCGAGCCGGACGCGTGCACCGTGAACCCGGCGCTGCGCGACAGCGCCCGCGCGAACGGCCGTCGCGCCTGACCGTTGGGCCGCTTCGTGGTGACGTCGAGGCTGAAGATCCCGACGTCGTCGGTGGTGACGGTCCCGAGCAGCGTCCCGCCCGCCGTGCCGTCGGCGTCGCGGACCTGCACGGTGACGCCCCGGGAGAACGGGTGCCGACCGTCCGAGGTCGTGTACTGCAGGACCCCCGCCACCCGCGTCGTCGCCGGTGCGGCGTCGGCGACGCCGGGCGAGAGTCCGAGCACCACCGCGCCCGTCACCACCGCCGTCACCAGCACTCGCATGCGCACGGCGGGAACCGTAGGCGCGTCCGGCACGTCGGGGCGTTCCCGATCGGGCACAGCCGCCGGCGGGAGGGGCAGAGTGGATCGAACGTCCGCGGCCGTGTCTGTTACCGGCGGTAGACCGGGTAGACCCGGCCACGCCGAGAGTTTCCCGCTGGCCGACACCGGAGCGACGCCGATGACCGAGACCACCGAACGCGCCTGCCTCGTCTGCGGCCACAGCGCCGACGACCACGGCACCGACCGCGCCACGTGCGTCGGGACCGAGGGGCTGTGCCAGTGCCACGCCTACAACCCCGACGAGCACCCCGCCCAGCGGCTCGCCGCCCGACGCGAGAACGTCTGAAGGCGCTCGAGGTCGCCACGGTCCGGTGGTGGGCGATACTGGGTTCGAACCAGTGACCCCTGCCGTGTGAAGGCAGTGCTCTACCACTGAGCTAATCGCCCGAGCCGAGTGGCGAGACTACAGGTCGCGTCGACCGGCGGACTCCGCGGGTAGGCCGACACCGTGACCACCTCGTCGACGTTGCGCGCCCTGCTGGACGACCACCCCCGGACGTTCGCCGCCGAGGCCGGGATCCGGTTGAAGGACACCCCGTCACCGCTGTTCCGGTTGCTGGTGCTGACCTCGCTACTCTCGGCGAACCTCGACGCGCGGCTGGGGCTGCGGACCGCGAGGGCGTTCGGGGCGGCCGGGTTCACCACGGCGCGCAAGCTCGCGGACGCCGGCCAGGACGCGCGGTGGCAGGTGCTGTCGGACTCGAAGTACCTGCGCAAGGTGCAGACGGCCCGGCAGCTGGGGGCGCTCGCGGACGAGGCGCTCGAGCGTCACGACGGTGACCTGCGGCGCCTGCACCGCGACACCGGGGGCGACGTCGAGGCCATCCGTGCGGCCGTCACGGGGTTCACCGGCATCGGGCCACTCGGGGCCGACATCTTCCTGCGCGAGGTGCAGGCGGTGTGGGCGGACGTGCGCCCCTTCGCCGACGACCGGGTGCGCGACCTCGCGAAGGCGCGCGGGCTCCCCCACACCCCGAAGGGGCTGGCGAGGGCCGCGGGCGGCGACGACCTGTCGTTGGTCGGCGCGGCGCTCGTCCTCGACGACATGGCCGAGCGCAACGGGTGATCCGGCGTCAGGACAGGTAGTTCGTGTACAGCCAGTACGAGCCGTAGAGCACGGCGGCGAGGAAGATCAGGCTGGCGAGGCCGACCAGCGCCTGGATCGGGCGGGGCTGGCGCTGCACCCAGTCGGTCCACGCGCCGACCTGACGCCGCGCGAAGCCCAGCAGGCGCTTGGCCCACTCGAACTCGGTGCCCCAGAGGCCCAGGCCGAGGAAGATGATCAGCCAGCCGGGTCCGGGCAGCGGCAGCAGGACGACGCCCAGCACGATGATCGCGAGGCCGAGGACCCCGATGAGGATCTTCCAGGTCAGCAGGCCGCCCGGCAGGCGGGAGACCTGCGTGCGGGCCCGGTCGCGGCCACGCTCGAGGGCGTCGCCGACGCGGCCGAACCAGTCCTTGATGCCGTCGAACCGGCCGGGCTTGTCGTCCTCGGTACGGGGACGGCGGGTGTCGGACACGGGAGACAGCATCCCATCACGATGCCGTCAGAGCCTGTTCAGCCCCCCGTGAGGGAGCTGTCCGGCGGCTGTGAACGTCGGGCGAGCACCAGCAGGTCGGCCACCGGCACACCGGTCGCGGTCACGACCTCGTCGGTGTCGACGGCACCGGCGTCGAGCGCGCGGCACAGGAACCCGGCCATGGCGGCGGCGGTGGCGGGCTCGTCGAGCAGCCCGGACGCCGCCTTCCCGAGGTACCCCGCCAGCCTCGCGGCGACGGCCGCGGCCGAGTCCCGGTAGAACGCGATGGTGGCGGCGTAGCGCGTCGGCAGCTGCGCCGGGTGCAGGTCCCACCCCTGGTAGATCCCACGCTCCAGCGACCGACGCACGAGCCTCGCGTGCAGCGCCCACGCCGCCCGGACGTCCGCGGTCGACCCGACCGGCAGCACGTTGGTCGACCCGTGCGACACCGGCACACCCGTGCCCGCCGCCGCGAGCTGCATGACCGACGTCGCGTGGTCGGCCACGGCGTGGTCCATCGCCTGGTACGGAGCGCCGACGCCGAGCGACGCGCTGTAGTCGTAGGTCCCGTAGTGCAACCCGGCGCACCGGCCCCGCGCCGCGTGCAGCATCGGGGCGACGAGCGCCCGGCCGTCGGCGCCGAGCACGGCCTGCGGGGTCTCGACCTGGATCTCGAACCGCAGCCCCGGGTCGAAGGCGTCGAGGACGTCGACGAACGCCGCGACCTGGGCGACGGACGTGACCTTGGGCAGCGTGACCCGGAAGCCGGGCGGAGGCGGTCCGAGCCGGTCCAGGAACAGCTCCAGGGTGCGGACCGCGCGACGGCGGGTGGACGGCTCCAACGACTTGATCCGCAGGCCCGTGAACGGCGGCGCGGTCCCCGCCGCGACCATCGCGGCGATCGCCCCGGCTGCCGCGGCCGTGTGGGCGTCCTCCTCGTCGTCGTCGCGCAGGCCGTAGCCGTCCTCGAGGTCGACCCGCAGGTCCTCGACCGGCTCGCGGCGCAGCTTGGCCACGACGCGCCCGGTGTGCTCGACCAGTGCACCAGGCAACGGTCCGTGCTCCTCGAGCGCGGCGAGCGCCCGCGTGCCCCACGAGACGACGACGTCGGCGTCGACCGTGTCGGCCGGGACGTACACCGTGTGCAACGGTTGCCGCCCGGCCGGCGGGCCGGGGTACCGCTCCTGCCGTTCGGCGTCGTCCGCGGCCAACGCCGCGTCGAGGGCGGTGAGGACGTCGTCGGTCGCCACCGGGTCAGTCGACGAGGTCGTAGGCGGGCAGCGTGAGGAACGCGGCGAAGTCGTCGTCGAGTGCGACCCGTTGGAACAGTTCGGCGGCCCGGTCGATGTACGGCAGGTCGGGGTACTGCGCCAGGACGTCGCTGACCAGGGCCTGCACCCGCCACGCCGTGATCGACTCGCCGTCGTCGGCGGTGACGACGTCGGCGTGCACCCACTGCCACACCTGCGACCGCGAGATCTCGGCCGTGGCGGCGTCCTCCATGAGGTTGTCGATGCCGGCCGCGCCGTTGCCGGCGAGCCAGGAGGCGATGTAGCGGATGCCGACCGACACGTCGGCGGCGAGACCGGCCGCCGTGATCTCGCCGTCGGTGCCGGACAGATCCAGCAGGGCGGCGGGATCCACGGTGACGTCGTCCCGACGGCGGTCGAGCTGGTTCGGCCGGTCGCCGAACACGCCGTCGAAGACCTCGGTGCAGACCTCCACCATGCCGGGGTGCGCGACCCACGAGCCGTCGAACCCCGCCCGGGCCTCGCGTTCCTTGTCGGCGCGGACCTTCTCGAACGCGGCGGCGTTGACCTCGGGGTCGCGGCGCGACGGGATGAAGGCGGCCATGCCGCCCATCGCGAACGCGCCGTGGTCGTGACAGGTCTTGACCAACGCCTCGGTGTAGGCGTGCATGAACGGCGCCGTCATGGTCACCGAACCGCGGTCGGGCAGGACGAACGCGGGGCCGGCGTCGCGGAAGTACTTGATGATGCTGAACAGGTAGTCCCACCGGCCGGCGTTCAGCCCCGAGGCGTGCTCCCGCAGTTCGTAGAGGATCTCGGCCATCTCGAACGCGGCCGGGATGGTCTCGATGAGCACGGTCGCACGAATGGTGCCGTGTGCAACGCCGAGCTCGGCCTCGGCGAAACTGAAGATGTCGTTCCAGAGCCGCGCTTCGAGGTGGCTCTCCATCTTGGGCAGGTAGAAGTACGGGCCGCTCCCCCGGTGCAGCAGTTCCGCGGCGTTGTGGAAGAGGTACAGGCCGAAGTCGACCAGCGCGCCGACACCGTCGCGGCCGTCGACGGAGAGGTGCTTCTCGGGCAGGTGCCAGCCGCGGGGGCGCACGACGACGGTCGCGAGCGGTCCGTCGGTGCGCAGGGCGTACTCGCGGCCGTCGGGGTTGGTGAAGGTCGCCGTGCGGCGGACGGCGTCGGCGAGGTTGACCTGGCCCGCGACGACGTTGTGCCAGTGCGGGGTGTTCGCGTCCTCCAGGTCGGCCAGCCACACCTTCGCGCCGGAGTTCAGCGCGTTGATCATCATCTTGCGTTCGGTGGGTCCGGTGATCTCGCACCGCCGGTCGGTGAGGTCGGCCGGTGCGGGCGCCACCTGCCAGGAACCCTCACGGATGTCGGCCGTCTCGGGCAGGAACCCGAGCGTGCCCGTGCGCGCCACCTCCTCCCGGCGGACCTGCCGCCGTGCGAGCAGGTCGTCGCGGGTGGCGGCGAACGTGCGGTGCAGGGCGGCCACGAACGCCAACGCGTCGGGCGTGAGGATCTCCTCGGCGCGGTCCACCTCGGGACCGGCGACGACGACACCGTCGGGGGCGCTCTGGGTCATGTGAAGAATCCTCCGGGTTCGGTGCGGGATCGCTGGTCGGGCGGCAGCAGGTCGAGCCACCGGGCGGCGAGACGCGGCCGCTCCGACGCCGTGACCTCGCCGAGGACGTGGAAGCGGCTGACGCCGCCGTCCGGGTAGATGTCGAGCCGCACCGCGGCCACCGGGTCGTCGTGCCGCACGGCGAAACGCTGCTCGGTGTCGGGGACGAGTGCTGTACGGGGCACCAGTTCCGCGCCGGAGTCGGCGTCGGTCACCCGCGCCCACCCCGGTGCGTTGAAGACGAACCGCGAGGTGTCGACGACGACGGCCCGCACCGAACCCGGTGCGCCGAGCGACACGGTCAGCCAGTCGTTGCCGTCGTCGCGGCGCCGTGAGGTCTCCCAGCCGTCCGACATCACCTGCGCGACGCCGGGCGCGAGGACGTTGGCCGGCGAGCTGTAGAACAGGTTGCTGCACCCGAGGATCCGGCCGCCGTGCACGGTCGAGGCCAGGTCGATCCGGCCGCCGAGGTGCGTCGGGTCCGGCACGACCTCGCCGTGGACCCGTAGGCGGGCCACCCCGCCGTCGGGGTGGATCACGAGTCGGACGTGGGTGGCGAGCGTCGGTTCGCCCGCGACGGCGAGCAGGTTGGAGGTGTCGCCCTCGAGGTCGGCGTGCTCGACGACCCGGGTCCACCGGGCGGCGCGGAGCGTCGGGGCGTCCGGGTAGCCCAGCACCACCGTCGTGTCGACCGAGGCCCTCGGCGGGAAGTTGCCGCGGAAGAACGCGGTGTCGACGTCGATCCCGTGCACCAGCGTCGGCGCGGCCAGCCGGATGATGACGGCGTCCTCACCGGGTTCGCGGCGGCGGCGGGTCTCCCAGCCGTCGTACACCTTCCCGCGCGGACCGAAGGCGGTCGCGTCGTGGACCGCGGGGCGCGGGTCGATGAGGGTGTGGACGTCGGCGAAGGACTCGTCGTTGCACCACATCACCGAGCCGCCGAGCGTGCGGCTCGCCAGGTCCGGCAGCAGGCGGAAGTCCGGCTCCTCGCTCACACCGCCACCCGCCGCTCCAGCATCCGGCCACGGCGTTCGCCGTCGCGGACCGGTGCACCGTGCAACCACGTCTGCTCGACGACGCCGTACAGCGTCTGACCGGCGTACGGGGTGAGGGGGTTGCGGTGGCGGAGCTTCGTGGGGTCGACCACGAACGTCGCCTCGGGGGCGACGACGCAGAAGTCGGCGCGCTTGCCCGGCGCGATCACACCGCGGTCGGTCAGGCCGGTGAGGTCGGCGGGCGCGGCCGCCATCCACCGGGCGATGTCGGTGAGGGGCACGCCCCGGGTACGCGCGGCCGTCCACACGGCGGGCAGACCCAGTTGGACCGAGGCGATCCCGCCCCACGCCAGCCCGAAGTCGCCGACGTCGAGGCGTTTGGCCTCCGGGGTGCAGGGCGAGTGGTCGGACACGACACAGTCGATGACGCCGTCGCGCAGGCCCGCCCAGAGCGCGTCCCGGTTCGCGGCGTCGCGGATGGGCGGGCAGCACTTGAACTGGGTGGCGCCGTCGGGGACGGTCTCGGCGGTCAACGTGAGGTAGTGCGGACAGGTCTCGACCGTGAGCCGCACGCCGTCGGCCTTGGCCGCGGCGATGATCGGCAGCGACTCCGCGCTGGAGACGTGGACGACGTGCACCCGGCACCCGGTCCGCCGCGCGGCGTCGACAAGGGTGTGGATCGCGGTGGTCTCGGCGGCGGGCGGGCGCGACGCCACGAAGTCGGCGTACCGGCGGCCGTGGGCGTCGTGCACGAGGTGTTCGTCCTCGGCGTGGGCGATGAGCAGCCCGTCGAAGGCGGCGACGGCGGTCATCGCCGCCTCGAGTTCGGCCGGGTCGAGCGGGGGGAACTCGGGCACGCCGCTGGGCAGCAGGAAACACTTGAACCCGACGACCCCCGCTTCGTGCAACAGTCGCAGGTCGTCGACGTTGCCCGGTACCGCTCCGCCCCAGAAGGCGACGTCGACCGCCAGTTGGCCCGACGCGGCCTGCTGTTTCGTGCGCAGGGCGGCGACGTCGACGGTGGCCGGGATGCTGTTGAGCGGCATGTCGGCGATGGTGGTGACCCCGCCCGCTGCGGCGGCGGCCGTCGCCGTGGCGAAGCCCTCCCACGCGGTGCGGCCGGGTTCGTTGACGTGGACGTGGCTGTCGACCAGACCGGGCAGCAGCACCCGGTCGTCGGCGAGGTGGGTGACGTCGCCGCGGGCAGCGCCGTACCCCACGACCTCGTGGATCCACTCGTCGTCGACCACGACGTCGGCGGGCCGTTCGCCCTCCGGAGTGATCACCCGACGTGCGCGCAGGACCAACACCACCCGCACTCTGCCATGACCGGCGGGGCCACGGGATGAGATCGTGGGGCCCGTGACCGTCTCGACCGTGTCCGGCTTCGACGCGCTGGCGCCGGACGACGCGCGTGCCGTCCTGGCTCCCTGTTGCGCCAGCACCGCGTGGCAGACGCTGGTGGTGGGCCGAAGGCCGTTCGGCTCGCTGGCGGCCGTGGAACAGGCGTCGGACGCCGCGCTCGTCACGCTCACCTGGGACGACGTCCTCGAGGCCCTCGCCGCCCACCCCCGGATCGGCCAACGCGCCACGGGTGACGGCGTCGAGTCGCGGTGGTCGCGGGGCGAACAGGCGGCCGCCGCGACGACCGACACCTCCGTCGCCGCACGGTTGCGCGAGGCGAACGTGGGCTACGAGGACCGCTTCGGGTGGGTGTTCCTCATCTGCGCCACCGGCAAGTCACCGGACGAGGTCCTCGCCGCGGTGACGGCCCGGATGGGGAACGACGTGGACGCGGAGCGGGTCGAGGTCCGTGAGCAGCTGCGGCAGATCGTGCGGCTGCGGTTGGGGAAGGTGTTCGAGGCATGAGCCTCTCGACCCACGTCCTGGACGCCATGACCGGCCGACCGGCGGTCGGCGTGGCGGTGACGTTGTCCGATGCCGAGGGCCGGGTGCTCGCGGAGCGGCAGACCGACGCCGACGGCCGCATCAGCGATCTCGCCGCCGACCTCGTCCCCGGGACCTACCGCCTCGACTTCGCCACCGAGGACTACTTCGACGTCCCGACGTTCTACCCCGAGGTCCGCGTCACGTTCCGCGTCACCGACGCCGCTGCCCACCTGCACGTACCGCTGTTGCTCTCACCCTTCGCGTACTCGACCTACCGGGGTTCATGAGGCGTACGGGTTCGGCGGGATCGTCAGCCGGGACCCCGTGGCGCAGTCGACCACCAGGAACCCGATGCCCGGGTGAGCGTCCGGCGACGTTGCGCGCACCAGATCGGCGCGAGTCAGCACACCGACCTCGCGGCCGGACAACCGCATCATGTACCGCTGGGCGACATCGGGGAACTCGACGTTGTGGAAGAGCGAAACGCACGAGGTCTGGACCTGGCGGAAGTCGGCCAGGACATGGCGGAACACCACGTCCCCATCTGGGGTCACAGCCTCGAGGGTCGTCCCGGCCAGCCCGGCAGCCGGACCGCTCGGCAGGCACCGACCGGTCCCTGCCGGGTCCCACTCGTCCACGTCTCCGACCCCGATGTTGCCGCTCACCACGAAGGTGTGCTGACGGGTCAGCACGACGGTGGTGAGGACACCCGCGCCCGCGACCGCCACCGCGGCCACGACGACCAGCACCTGCCGTCGATGCCGCGCCCTGGACTGCTCCATCGGCGAGGTGGCGCGCGCGTCGCTCCCCACGCGCCGGCCCATGGGGCACAGTGGCACGCCACCCGGTGGCCCGCCACCCCCGCAGTCAGCCACGGGCATCATCGCTGACGTGCGACGTCGAGAAAGGTCGCTTTTCATTGACTTTCTTCGCTGATGCGGTAGAATCGAACGCATGTCGAACACCGTTGCGGACCGGCTGGCGCGGATCGCCGCGCTGGACGCGCAACGGTGCCGACTCGCCGCCGAGATCGCCCGCGAGACCGCAGCCCTCGCCGCCCAACACCGCGCCGCGGTCGAGGTGGAGATTGCGACCACGCCCCAGCCCGGGGTGGGTCGGGCGCGGCGGCGGGAGCACGCCCGACGGCAACTGGTCGCCGAACTCGGGCAGGCGTTGAGGCTGAGCCCGTGGCACGCCGGGCAGTACCTGCGGTGGGCGGTCGAAGCACCTACCGACACCCCTGGCACGTTCGCCCTGCTGGAGCGCGGGGAGGTGTCGGAGCGGCGGGCGCGTCTCGTGTTCGACCAGGTCGCACCCCTGACCCAGGTGAACCGGCAGATCGTCGATGCCGGTATCGCGGCGAACCTCGACGGTTGGGGCGACCGGACCCTGACCCGCCGCACCCGCGCCGCCGTGCAGGAACTCGACCCCGCCGGCGCCTGCGCCCGCGCCGCCAAAGCTGCCACCGAGCGGCGGGTCAGTACCCGCCCGGCACCTGACGCCATGGCCTGGCAGACGCTGCTCGCCCCGATGGTGCAGGTCGTCGCCTGCCGCGCCGCGCTCGAGCAGGCCGTCAGAGACGCCCGGGCCGCCGGGGATCAACGCGCTCGCGACCAGATCATGGCCGACACCGTCGTCGAACGGATCACCGGACAGACCTCGGCCAGTGCAGTCCCGCTGGCCGTCCAGCTGGTCATCACCGACCGCACCCTGCTCGGCGTGAGCGACACCCCCGCCCGCCTCGGCGACGGATCACCGATACCGGCACCGCTCGCCCGGGCGATGGTCCTCGACACCGGCCACGACAGCCCAGCTCACCGGGTCCGCCGCCTGTTCTGCGACCCCGCGGGCCGGCTCATCACCGCCGAGACCGCCTCGCGTCAGTTCACCAAGGCCATGGCCGACTTCGTCGCGCTGCGTGACGAGGACACCTGCACCACCGACTCCTGCGACGCCCCGATCAAACACATCGACCACCACCAACCCCACACCCACGGCGGCCGCACGAGTCTGACCAACGCCCGCGGGATGTGCGTCTGGTGCAACCAGACCAAAGCCGATCGCGTCCCGGACACGTCGCCACGGCCGCCGTCGACACCCGCCCGGCCACCGGGCCGACCACCCCACCGACAGCGGAGCCGTCACCGATCGAAGCTGGAACGTCGCGCGGAACGCAAGATCCGCCGCGCGGCCCGGCGCCGCCCGCGACGTGTCGCGGCGGACCTGTCGCGGCACGAACGGGTCCGTCAGCGCTGAGAGCTCACCGCTCGAAGGCCTCGACCACGACCTCACCGGTGCCGCCGACTGCGGCGGCGCGGGCCTGCACCTGCTGCCACGAGGCGGCGGCGCGGGAGCACGGGAAGCCGTAGGCGGCGCGGACCCGGTCGCTGGCCTCGGCGAGCGCCTCCCCCATGGTCGGCAGCAGATCTGCGACGGCGCAGGAGGTTCCGGCCTCGAACCGTTCGGTGACGACGAGCGACGGGCTGTACACCCGCTGCACCACGCCGTCCGGCCACCGCAGCCGTACGTGGACCTCAGGCATCGGATGCTCCTCTCAGGGGCCGCCCCGCGACCCAGGTCTGGGCGACGTCGGCGGGGGTGGCCAGCGCGAAGGCGCGGGCCAGGGCGTCGGGGGTGTCGTGGGCGGCGTCGAGGTTGACCGCCAGGGTGGTGCCTTCGGCCGGCCGCAGCCACACCGCGTCGAAGTCCTTGCCGACCGAGAGGTCGCCCACGCGGTCGGCGAGGCCGAGCGCGGCCGCACCGGCGGCGGTGGCCAGGTACAGCAGGTGGGCGGGGGTCAACGGCACACCGGAACCGCCCAGCAGTTGCTGCATGAAGTAGGCCTGCAGCGCCTCCTTGCCGAGGAACAGACCGGTCCCGGCGCCGACGTCGGAGCCCAGCGCCACCCGCACCCCGTGCTCGACGTGACGACGCAACGGGAAGAGTCCGCTGCCCAGGGCGGAGTTGCTGGTCGGGCAGTGGGCCACCGCGGCACCGCGCCCGGCCAGGAGTTCGAGTTCGTCGTCGGTGGCGTGCACGTTGTGCGCGAACACGCTGCGCCCGGTCACCAGGCCGTGGGTGTCGTAACTGCCCAGGTAGCTCCCGCTGGCCGGGAACAGCCCGGCAACGGCGGCGACCTCGGCCAGGTTCTCGTTGACGTGGCTGGTGAACCACACGTCGTCGGTGAGCAGGTCCCCGCACACGCCGAGCAGGTCGTCGGTCGCCGACAACGAGAACCGGGGTGTGACGGCGTAACGCAGCCGCCCACGGCCGTGCCACCGCTCGATCAACGCCGCACTCTCGGCGGCGGCGACCTCGGGCGAGCAGTGCAGTTCCTCGCGCAGGTTGCGGTCGCCGAGGACCAGGCCCGTGGTGATGTTGAGCCCGCTCGTCTCGGCCCGAGCGAAGAAGGCGTGCATCGCCGGCGCGAAGTGCGCGCCGAAGACCAGCGCCGTCGTGGTCCCGGCCCGGGCCAGGCCGTCGAGGAACTCGACCGCGACGGCGTCGGCGTACCGCGCGTCGCCGAAGCGCACCTCTTCGGGCAGGGCGCAGCGCTGCAACCACTCCAGCAGCGGCATGCCGAGCCCGCCGATCGCGCGCAGTTGGGGGTAGTGCACGTGGGTGTCGACGAACCCGGGTAGCAGCAGCCCGCCCCGCAGGTCCTCGACCGCCTCCTCGGCGTGCCGGGACCGCACCGCCGTGAACGGCCCGCGGTCGACGATCACGCCGTCGGTGACGACCACGCCGGCATCCGACTCCACCCGCAACGCCTCGGCCCCGCCGACGACGAACGGGTCGGCCACCACGTCCACGGCCGTGGCGCGGTACAGGGTCACCGCCCCAGCCTCGCGGGGGAAGACGACTGCAGCATCCGCCAGTTGCGGTCGCGGCTGAACGGCGTCTCGTACGGGCGCACCCCGACGGCCCGGCGGATCGCGTTGCCCATCGCGGCGACGACCGGGTTGTACGGGCTCTCACTCATCGACTTCGCGCCGAACGGTCCGAGCGTGTCCGCCGTCGACGCGAAGTAGACCTCGGTGTCGGGGATGTCGATCATCTGCGGCATCCGGTACG
This sequence comes from Jatrophihabitans sp. YIM 134969, assembly GCF_054456675.1. Lineage (NCBI taxonomy): Bacteria > Bacillati > Actinomycetota > Actinomycetes > Jatrophihabitantales > Jatrophihabitantaceae > Jatrophihabitans > Jatrophihabitans sp. YIM 134969. Next base: position 27,459 of record NZ_JBTJEQ010000019.1, on the reverse strand, counting down.
TGCGGAACACCGGTGTGGTCACGGCACCGTCGCCGCCCATCATGACCTCCTCGTACAACGCGGTGCCGATGCCCTGCGCCACCCCGCCCTCGATCTGGCCCCGGCACTGCTCGGGGTTGACGACCGTCCCGGCGTCGGCCGCGTGCACCGACTGCAGGATCCGGACCGCACCGGTGGCGATGTCGACCGCCACACGGAACGCGTGGACGTTCCAGGCCAGCGACCGCATCTCGCCGAACTCCGCGCCGCGGCCGACCACCAGGTCACCCTCGCGGTGCTCCTCGGGCACGGAGGCGACCAGCTCGGCGAACGGCACCACCCGGCCGTCCGCGAGAACCCCGTCGCGTTGCAGGGTGCAACGATCCTCGGGGACGCCGAGCAGCGACGCGGCGGTTGACTCCAGGACCTCGCGCAACCGCAGCGCTGCACCGTGCAACGCCTTGCCCGCCACGGTCGTCCCGGCGGACGCGAAGGCGCCGGTGTCGTACTCGGCGCCGTCGGTGTCCGACTGGTGCAGCGTGATCCGGTCCGCCGACGTGCCCAGCGCCGTCGCGAGGATCTGCGTGTGCACCGTCGAGGTGCCGTTGCCGAACTCGGTCGTCCCCACCCGGGCCCCGTACCGGCCGGCGGCGTCGAGCGTGACCGCCACCTTCGCGATGTGCCCGCGCGGGGCCATGGTGGCGATCATCGCGGCGGCCATGCCCTCGCCGACCCGCCACCGCTCGCCCGCCGGCGCCTCGACCCCGTTGCCGCGGCGCAACGCGTCCTGCGCGAGATCGAGGCACTGGTCGAGCCCGTAGCTGCCGTACACCAGGTCGGGCTCCGGCTCCGGGTGCACGGTCAGCACCGGGTCACCCTCACGCACGGCGTTGATCCGTCGCAGCTCGAACGGGTCCAGGTCGAGCTCCAGAGCCAGCTCGTCCATCGCCGACTCGACGCCGAGGATCACCTGGCCCAGGCCGTACCCGCGGAACGCACCCGAGGGCACGGTGGTGGTGTAGACGGCTTCGGCGTCGACCCGCTTGACCGGGCACGAGTACAGGCTGACCGACTCGGCGCAGCCGTGGAACATCACGCCGATGGCGTGGTTGCCGTAGGCACCGGTGTCGCTGAGCACGTCGACCTTCATCGCGGTCAACCGGCCGTCGCGACCGGCGCCGAGGCTGACCGTCACCCGCATCGGGTGCCGCACGCTGGTGCGGGTGAACTCCTCGCGGCGGGTCATCTCGTAGCTGACGGGCCGCCCGGTGCGCAGCACGGCCAGCCCGACGACGTCCTCGAGGAACATCTCCTGCTTGCCGCCGAACCCGCCACCGACCCGGTGGGTCAGCACCCGCACCCGTTCCGGGTCGAGGTCGAGCACCCGCGCCAGCTCGTCCCGGACGAGGTACGGCACCTGGGTGCTGGTGCGGACCACCAGGCGTCCGTCGTCGTCGAGCCACCCGACGGCGCCGTGGGTCTCGAGTTGCCCGTGCGCCACCCGCTGGGTGCGCCACGTGCCGGACACGGTGACCTCCGAGGCCGCCAACGCGGCGTCGACGTCCCCGCCGTGGCCGTCGTGCAGCGCGGCCACCACGTTGCGACCCGACTCGTGCACGCGGTTCAGGGCGCTCGCCTCCGGGTGCACCAGCGGCGCTCCGGGTGAGCGGGCCACCTCGGGGTCGAGGACGGCCGGCAGCAGCTCGTACTCCACCACGACGGCCCGGCACGCGGCCTCGGCGATCGCGGCGGTCGTCGCCACCACGACCGCGACCCGCTGGCCGACGAATCGCACGACGTCGTCGAGCATCCGGGTGTCGTCGGGGTCGTCGAGGCGGTTCTCGTGACGGGCGGTGGAGTACCGCGTCATCGGGGTGTTCTCGTGGGTCAGCACCAGTTCGACGCCCTCGACCGCCGACGCCGCCGACACGTCGATCCGCCGGATCCGCGCGTGGGCGTGCGGCGAGCCCAGCACCCGCAGCACCAGCGAGCCGGGCACCGGCGGGTCGAACGTGTAGGGCTCGGAACCGGTGACGACCCGCCGCGCGGCGGGCGGGTGCGGCGAGCACCCCACGCCGTCGCCGGCCGGCGCCAGCTCCGGCCCACGTCCGGTCACACCGCGGGTGATGGCCTGCCGCACCGATCGGTACCCGGTGCAACGACAGAGATTCCCCCGCATGAGACGGGGGAACTCGTCGGAGTCGTCGACCTGAGCGGGGGTCAGCGTCGACGCCGTGACGACCATGCCGGCCGTGCAGAACCCGCACTGGAACCCGAAGTCGTCGACGAACGCCTGCTGCACCGGGTGCAACGCGTCCCGCTCGGCGAGGCCCGCAGCTGTCGTCACTGTGCGCCCCTCGACCCGCTGCGCGGGGTAGATGCACGACTGCACGGCGCGGCCGTCGATCAGCACCGAGCACGCGCCGCAGTCGCCGGCGTCGCAGCCCTTCTTGACCTCGGTGTGCCCCGTCTCGCGCAGGAACGTCCGCAGGCACTGCCCGGCGCGGGGGTCGGCGTCGAGCGCCGTCCCGTTGACCTCGAACTTCACGCGGCGAGCTCCGTGCGGATCTCGTCGAGCAGCAGCCGGCTGACGTGCTCGCGCCAGTCCGCGGTGCCGAGCGGATCGGTGTACCAGTCGTCGACGACGTCGAGCGCGAGCGAGAGCTCCGGCGCGCTCGGCAGTTCCGCGAAGCGCAGCACACGGGGGCGCCAGGTCGCGGCCGTGACCGTGAGGACGGCCGACCCGTCCTCGTCGACCCGGCCGGTCAGCACGGAACCCGAGCGTCCGAGTTCGGCCAGGGCGATCTTGCGGTAGGCGGTGCGGGCGCGCAGCGCGTGGACCGGCAGGTCGACCGCCCGCAACACCTCGCCCGCGCGCAGCGTGTTGGTGGTGTCACCGGTGACGAGGTCCTCGACCCGCACGCGGTGTTCGCCGCCGTCCGGGCGCCACACCACGGCCTCGCCGTCGAGCGCGACCGCCAGCGAGACCATGCCGGCGGCGGCGTACGACTGGCAGATGTTGCCCCCGACCGTCGCGACCTCCCACACCTTCGGTGAGGCCAACAACGCGCTCGCACACTGACGGAACAGTGGCTGCGCCCGCCACCCGTCGACGGCCGGGAACCGGGTCAGGTCGGCGATGGTGCAGGTGGCACCGATCCGCAACCCCGCGTCCGACACCTCCAGGTCCGGCCAACCCATCGTCGTGAGGTCGACCAGGCCCGTCGTCGTCACCTGCGGTTCGGAGTAGAGCCAGGTCCCGCCGGCGAGCACCCGTTCGCCGGGCGCGAGCGCGAGGTCGGCGCGGCTCGTCGCGCGGCGGTACGACACCACGGTCTCCAAGTCCACGTCAGAGAGGGAACCGCACGCACGTGTCGATGCGGTAACGCCCTCGACCGTTCGTGGAAACATGCCCCGACGAAGGTGTGGACGCAGGCGATGACTGGAGGCGACGCATGGCCCGACTCGGGATCAACCGGTACGGCAAGGCCGAGGTGCGGGTGGTCCGGGTGGGCCGCGGCCTCGGGCCGGACGGGACCGACGTCATCCGCGACTGGAACGTCTCGTCGTCACTGTCCGGCGATCTCGCGGCGACCCACCTCACCGGCGACAACACGAACGTCCTCAGCACCGACGCCCAGAAGAACACCGACTACGCGTTCGCCCAGTCGCTCGGCCCGGTCGAGCCCGAGACGTACGCCCTGGCGTTGGCCCGCCACTTCGTCAGCAGCCAGGAGCCCATCACCCGGGCGCGGGTCGCGGTCGAGGAGTTCCCCTGGGCACCGATCGGCGCCGGCGGCCACTCCTTCGCCCGTGAGGGCCGCTACGTCCGCACCTGCGTGGCCCACGAGGACCAGGACGCCGGCACGACCCTCGTGAGCGGCCTGCGCGACCTCGTCGTGCTCAACACGACCAACTCGGAGTTCTGGGGTTTCCCCCGCGACCGGTACACGACGTTGGCCGAGACCAAGGACCGCATGCTCGCCACGCAGGTCAGCGCGACGTGGCGGTACCGGCCCGAGACCGTCGACGACCTCGATCACGCCGCGCTGTTCGACCGAGCGCTCGAGACACTGCTCGGGACCTTCGCCGGCACCTACAGCTACTCGCTGCAGCAGACGCTCTACGCGATCGGTGAGGCGGTCGTCGAGGCCATCCCCGAGGTCGCGGAGGTGCGGCTCGCGCTGCCGAACAAGCACCACTTCGTGGTCGACACGACCCCCTTCGGCGAGCCCACCACCCACGAGACCTTCTACGCCGCCGACCGGCCGTACGGGCTCATCGAGGGCGCCGTGCTCGCCGACGACGCCCCCGACCCGGGCACCGCCTGGCTCTGACCTGGCGCTCACCCACACCTGATCCACAGCGAACGGGGCGGACGTCGCGGGGACAGCCACCGTGTGACGGTCGTGTCCCGCAAGCTCACCCGTGTCGCTCTGTCCGTCGTCCTCGCGCTCGGCACGGCCGGGGCGACCGTCGCCGTCGCACCCGCGGCCGACGCCGCCCGGCCCGACACCGTCGCCCTGCCGGACGGGATCCAACCCGAGGGCATCACCTCGTCCGGTTCGACCTACTGGGTCGGGTCCCTGGCCGACGGCCGCATCGTGGCGGGCGACCTCCGCGGCGACACCCCGAGCCGCGTGCTGCTCCCCGGCGCCGCCGGCCGCCAACTGCGCGGCCTCGCCTACGACCCCCGCACCGATCTGGTGTGGGCCGTCGGCAACGTCGGCACGGTCGCGCACGTCTGGGCGGTCAACGCGTTGTCGGGCCGGGTCGTGCGCGACACCGTCGTTCCCGGCGGGGTGTTCCTCAACGACCTGGTCGTCACGCCCACCGCGGTGTGGGTCACCGACTCCCGCGTCGCGCGGCTGACCAGGCTGACGCTCACGGCACGTGGCCTGCCCACCGCCGTCAGCCCCGCGTTCCTGCCCCTGCGCGGCGCCTGGCCGGGTGGAGAGGCGGAGGGCATCGCCGCGAACGGCATCCGGGTGATCGACCGGGGCCGCGTGCTGCTCGACCACTCGGGCGTCGGTGGTCTCTGGACGGTCGACCTGCGCACCGGCGCCGCCTCGGCGGTGCCCGTCACGGGCCGGGCGATCACCGGAGGCGACGGCCTCGAGCGGCGCGGCACGACGCTGTGGGTGGTGCGCGGCGTCGACGACGCGAGCGTGTCCCAACTGCGGCTGCGCATCACGCCGGGCGCCGTCACGGCGACCTACCAGCGCACGCTGACCGCGGCGTCCCTGGACGTGCCCTCGACCGCGACCTACTCCAGTGGCGCGCTGTACGCGGTCAACGCCCGTTTCGGTGTCGCCTCCCCCGCGACGGCGACCTACTCGATCACCCGGCTGCCGACGACCGCCGCCCGTACGTGAGCCGGTAGAACCAGACCCCTAGCGTCGCCGTTCCGGTTCCAGGGTCGTCGTCACCGTCGCGTGGGCGGCGAGGCGTTGGGTGACGTCGGTGGGTGAACGGACAACGGTGCGCGCGGCGAGACCGGGGGCGACGTGCAGGACGGTGGTGAGCACCTTGGCCCCGCCGGTCACCCCGGACCAGTCGCGCAGTGCGGGGTCGGCGAGGTCGAGGTCCTGCCGCAGCAGCGGGGCCCCGTCCCGGCGCACGTCCCACCGCAGCCGCACCCGGCCGGGCGGTTCGCCGGTCCGGCCGAGGACGACGGTCTCGCGCCAGACCACCGCGGCGCCGGCGGCGAGCTCGATGCGCACGTCGACCTCGACGTCGGCGTTGCGCGCCACCACGAGCGCGCCGGGGTCGGCGTCGAGGTGCGCCCCGTGCGCCACCTCGACGTCGTAGCGGACGAGGGCGGGCGGTGCCCCGGGTCGGCCGCCCTGGGCGATCTGGGCACCGGTCGCCTGCAGCGTCGCGCGGGCGCCCGCCCGGATCCCGAGGCTCAGGGCCAGGTCGTCGCCCGGCAGTGGGCCGGCGGCCGTGCCGACCACGCACAGCGCGCAGACGTCACGATCACGGGATCGCAGTTGCCGCACGGTCAACGGCGGGGCGCAGCGGACCTCGGCGAGCCGACCGCCGGGGTCGACGACGACTGCGGTGCGGGCCCTCATCCCACCGGCGCGAGGTCCCGGACGACCGAGCGCACCCAGGCCGCGACCTCGGTGGCGGTCGGGTCCTGGGCGAGCGACGTGAACAGGGTGGGACGGCCCTCGCGGACCGCGGCCGACTCCCGGTCCATCACCCCGAGGTCCGCACCCACCAGCGGCGCGAGGTCGGTCTTGTTGATGACCAGCAGGTCCGAGCGGGTGACGCCCGGGCCACCCTTGCGCGGGACCTTGTCGCCGCCGGCCACGTCGATCACGAAGATCTGCCGGTGCACCAAGCCGTAGGAGAACGTCGCGGTGAGGTTGTCGCCGCCGCTCTCGACCAGGACGAGATCGAGGTCGGGGAAGGTCTCCTCGAGTTCCTCGACGGTGTCGAGGTTGGCGCTGATGTCGTCGCGGATCGCGGTGTGGGGGCAGGCGCCGGTCTGCACCGCCCGGATCCGTTCGTCGGGCAGGACCCCGGCCCGCTTGAGGAACTGGGCGTCCTCGGTGGTGTAGATGTCGTTGGTCACGACGGCCACCGAGAACTCGGTGGCGAGGGCCCGGCACAACGCCGCGACCAGGGCGGTCTTGCCCGACCCCACCGGCCCACCGATCCCGATGCGCGGCACCTTCGCGCCGACCGGTGCACCCGGCAACGGTTCGTGTGTGTGCGCACCGCCGTCGTTGTGCGCGGGCGGTAGCGGCGCACTCGCGCGGGGGTGACGGGCGAGGGCCAGACGGTCACGAAGCAAAGAGACGCACCTCCGAGAGAACGTGGACATCGGCGAGCAGGTCGAGGGCCGGCGCCGACCCCGCGGGGATCTCCGGGGCCGTGGCAGCGGCGTCGGCCACGGCGTCGACCTCGGGCGCGAGCCGCGCCAGGACGGCCTGCACGGCGTAGGGGTCCAGGCCGAGCAGCCGGACGGCGGCACTGGCGGGCGCCGAGCAGGTGGCCAGCGCCGCGGCCCGGGCGGCGAACCCGACCGTCCCGCCCGCCACCGCACACGCCGCACCCAGGACGACCGGGTGGTGCGGCGGTCCCGCCGGCCACCAACGCTGATCGGGCAGCGCGGGCAGCATCGCTCGGGTCAACCGCCGCAGCCCGCGCCCCAGCGCCCGCGACGCCGCCCGGGTCGCCTCGGACGGGGTGCGGGCGTCGACCTCGGCGTCGAGCGCGACCCAGTCGGCAGCCGGTGCGTCGGCGCCGGCCAGGGCGTGCGCCCGGGCGGCGACACCGGCGGCCACCGCACCCGCGGTGCGCAGCCGGCCACGGCAGAACGGTTCGAGGTCGTCGATCCCCCGCACCCAGCCCGCGCTCACCGCGGGTTCCATGCCCAGCGAGTGCGAGTGCGCGCCCGCGGGTGACCGGGTGTCGACCAGGAGCAGCAGCAACGACGAGGGCGCCGCGCTCATCAGAAGAGGAAGTAGCGCTGGGTCATGGGCAACGACGGCACCGGGTCGGGCTCGACGAGGTCACCGTCGATGCGCACGGCGAAGGTCTCCGGGTCGACGTCGATCGCCGGCAGGGCCGTGTTCTCCGGCAGATCGGCCTTCGACAGACCCGAGACGTCGCGGGTGGCGACCAGCGGCCGGTCGGAGTCGAACCGCTCGGCGAGACCGTGCTCGAGCGCCGACGGCGAGACGAAGGTGCGGCCGAGGCGTGCGGGCAGCGCACCGAACGCGCCGAACATCGGCCGCGGCAGCACCGGCTGCGGGGTCGGGATCGAGGCGTTGGCGTCGCCCATCTGCCCCCAGACGATGACGCCGGACTTGATGACGACCTCCGGCCGCACCCCGAAGAACGCCGGTGACCACAGGACGAGGTCGGCGAGCTTGCCGGGTTCGACGGAACCGACCTCGTGGTCCAGGCCGTGGGTGACGGCCGGGGCGATCGTGTACTTGGCGACGTAGCGGCGGGCCCGCAGGTTGTCGGAGCCGGTGGGGTCACCCGGTAGCGAGCCGCGGCGGCCCTTCATGACGTGCGCGGTCTGCCAGGTGCGGATGATCGTCTCGCCGATCCGGCCCATCGCCTGACTGTCCGACCCGATCATCGAGATCGCACCGAGGTCGTGCAGGACGTCCTCGGCCGCCATGGTCGAGGGCCGGATCCGGCTCTCGGCGAAGGCGAGGTCCTCCGGCAACGACGGGTTGAGGTGGTGGCACACCATCAGCATGTCGAGGTGCTCGTCGAGGGTGTTGCGGGTGAACGGCCTGGTCGGATTGGTGGAACTCGGCAGAACGTTGCTGTGTGCAGCGACGCGGATGATGTCGGGTGCGTGGCCGCCGCCGGCCCCCTCGGTGTGGTACGTGTGGATCGGTCGCCCGCCGATCGCGGCCAGCGTCGACTCGAGGTAGCCGGCCTCGTTGAGGGTGTCGGTGTGGATGGCCACCTGCACCCCGTTGCGCTGTGCAACGGTCAGGCAGGCGTCGATCGCGCCCGGGGTGGTCCCCCAGTCCTCGTGCAGCTTGAAGCCGCCCGCGCCGGCGTCGAGTTGCTCCTGGAGCGCGGCGTCGGACACCACGTTGCCCTTGCCGAGGAACACGACGTTGACCGGCCAGGCGGTGACCGCCCGCATCATGGCGTCCAGCCAGAACGCCCCCGGCGTGACCGTGGTCGCCTTGGTGCCCTCGGCCGGACCGGTGCCGCCACCGATGAGCGTCGTGATGCCCGCGGCGAGCGCCTCGGGGATCTGCTGCGGCGCGATCATGTGCACGTGGCTGTCCACGCCGCCCGCGGTGAGGATCTTGCCGTTGCCGGCGAGGATCTCCGTGGACGCGCCGATGACCAGGCCGGGGGTCACCCCGTCCATGACGTCGGGGTTGCCGGCCTTGCCCAGCGCGACGATCCGGCCGTCGCGGATGCCCACGTCGGCCTTGACGACCCCCCAGTGGTCGAGCACGACCACCCCGGTGATGACCAGGTCGGGTGTGCCCTCGGCGCGGGTGGCGACCGACTGGCCCATCGACTCCCGGATGACCTTGCCGCCGCCGAACACCGCCTCCTCGCCGGCGAGCGGGCCCGGCCCACCGCAGCGGTCCTCGGTCACCTCCAGGAACAGGTCGGTGTCGGCCAGGCGGACCCGGTCCCCGACGGTCGGCCCGTACAGGTCGGCGTACCGCGACCGTGGCAACCGGCTCATGCGCCCGGCCCGTCCGGCCCGCGAGCGTCCAACACGCCCGCGTACTCCGGCCGCAGGCCCGGCACCACCCGCGCGCCCGCGATCGGGACCAGCACCACGGTGACGGCGAGTCCCGGCTCGAACCGCACCGAGGTCCCGGCCGGGATGTCGAGGCGGTGCCCCCACGCCGACGCCCGGTCGAAGTCCAGGGCCGGGTTGACGGCCGCGAAGTGGAAGTGCGAACCGACCTGCACCGGCCGGTCGCCCGCGTTGACCACGTCGACCTCGACCGTCGGGCGACCCGGGTTGAGCTCGATCTCGCCGTCGGCCGCCAGGACCTCGCCCGGGATCATCGGCGGCGTCACCGGATGGGCCCGTGCACCGTGACGAGCTTGGTGCCGTCGGGGAACGTGGCCTCGACCTGCACCTCGTCGAGCATCTCGGGCACGCCCTCCATCACCTGCTCGCGGGTCAGCACGTCGCGCCCGGCCGACATGAGGTCGGCGACCGTGCGGCCGTCGCGAGCGCCCTCCAGCACGAACGCGGTGATCATCGCGACCGCCTCCGGGTGGTTGAGCGGCAGCCCACGACCCAAGCGCCGGGCGGCGACGTCGGCCGCGACCGTGATCAGCAACCGGTCCCGTTCGTGGTCGCTCAGCTTCACGCGCCGGAACCTATGCCCGGCGGGTTGCGCCCGGGTTACGGGGGCACGACAGCGGTGGCACCGGCGTCGCCCTGCGATCCGGGCCGACGCGGCCTACCCTCGGTCTCGTCACTGCTCTCCCCCGGAGCAGGCCTCCCCCGAAGCAGGTGTCGCCCGTGCGCCGTCGCACCGTTGCCCTCCTCGCCGTCCTCGCCGCCCTGACCGGGCTCGCGGTGACCGTCGCCCCGGCCGCCTCCGCCACCGCCACGGTCGGCATCGGCTACCGGCTCGGCTCGGGTACCGCGCTCGTCTCGGCCGCCAACGGCTACCGACTGTCGATGAACACCGACGGCAACCTGGTGCTCTACACCGACCACGCCGTCCCGCTGTGGTCGACCGGGACGTCCGGGCGGGGGCCGTCCTACCTGGTCTTCCAGAGCGGCGGCAACCTCGTGGTGCGGACCAACGCCGGCGTGGCGACCTGGTCGACCGGGTCGAAGGGCGGCACCACGCTCACCGTGCGCGACGACGGCAACGTCGTGATGCGCAAGGGCTCGACCACGGTGTGGTGCACGTGCGCCATCCCGTTCACCCGCGTGGTCGGCCGGCCAGCGGCACTCGCCGCCGGCGGCGGGCTGCTCGGTGGCGACGCGTTGGCGGCGGGCACGGCCACGCTGACGCTGCAGACCGACGGCAACCTGGTCCTGCGGCGCGCGTCGACGGCGACGTGGACGACCCGCACCGCCGGCGGCAACCGGAGCAAGCTCGCCCTGCAGACCGACGGCAACCTCGTGCTCCGCGGCTCGGACAACCGCGCGCTGTGGACCTCCGGTACGACCGGGCGCGGCGCGCGCACGCTGCGCCTCGGGTCCGACGGCGTGGCCCGGTTGCTCACCGCGAGCGGCGCGACGGTGTGGTCGGCGGGCACGCCGCCGGCGACCACCCCCACGGGCATCGCCGGCGACGTCTTCGCGCTGCTGAACCGCCAGCGGGCCGCACACGGTCTGCCCGCGCTGGTCAGCGACCCCCGGCTCGTGACCTCGGCCGCCCGGCACAACACGGCGATGGCGGCGGCGAACCAGCTCTCGCACCAGCTCCCCGGCGAGGCGGGTCTCGGTGCCCGGATCACCGCCGCCGGCTACTCCTGGCACTACGTCGCCGAGAACATCGCGTGGACGACGAACGCGACGTCGGCCGGCGCGCAGGAGATGCAGACGAAGATGTACCAGGAGGTGCCGCCCAACGACGGCCACCGCCAGAACATCCTGTCGGGGACCGCGCGCCACGTCGGCGTGGCCGTACTCGTGGACAGCCGCGGTCAGCTCTGGCTGACGACCGACTTCGGCGCCCCGTAGGACGGCCGCAGGTCGGCTCAGACGTCGGCGACTCGCGGGGCGACCTCGCCGAGCAGTTCGATCCCCCGCAGCAGGTCGCCGTGAGCCAGACGCGGGTTGGTCATCTGGATCGACACCCGGTCGACGCCGCCGAGTTGGTCGGCGACACGTCCGAGCTTGGCCACGATCTCGTCGGGTGAACCGAGGAAGAACGCGCCGTCGGGGCCGCTGGTCGCGTCGAACTGGGCTCGGTTGGGCGGCGGGAAACCCCGCTCCCGGGAGACGCTCGTGAACATCTGGTGCCAGCCGGGGTAGATGGTGTCCGACGCCTGCTGCCGGCTCTCGCCGACGTAGCCGAACACGTGCAGGCCGACGTGCAGGTCCTCGGGCGCGTACCCCGCCTCGGCGCCCGCCCGGCGGTACAGGTCGACGAGCGGGGCGAAGCGCCGTGGCTCGCCGCCGATGATCGCGACCATCAGCGGCAACCCGAGCAGCCCCGCGCGGACGAACGACTCCGGGGTGCCACCGACGCCGACCCAGATCGGCAGCGGGTCCTGCACCGGCCGCGGGAACACACCCTGCCCGGTCAGCGCCGGGCGGTGCCGACCCGACCAGGTGACGTGCGTCGACTCCCGGATCTCCAGCAACAGAGCCAGTTTCTCGTCGAACAGCTCGTCGTAGTCGGCGAGGTCGAGCCCGAACAGCGGGAACGCCTCGGTGAACGACCCGCGCCCGACCACCAGGTCGATCCGACCGCCCGAGATGAGGTCGAGGGTCGCGAACTGCTGGAACACCCGCACCGGGTCGTTGGCCGAGAGCACGGCCACGGCGCTTCCGAGCCGGATGCGTGAGGTCCGGGCGGCCGCCGCGCCGAGGATGACCGGCGGGGCCGAGTCGTAGTACTCCTCGCGGTGGTGCTCGCCGATGCCGAAGGAGTACAACCCGACGGCATCGGCGAGGGTGATCTCCTCCAGCAGATGCGCCATCCGCTCCGCGGGACCGACCACATGGCCGGTCCCGGGATCGGTGACCTGTGCAACGAAACTGTCGACGCCCACCCGCATGGGCACGACCCTACCCAGGCGCGGGATCCGGCTCAGCCCGCGGCGACGTACCCCGCCACGTTCAGCGTGAACGCGCGCAGGGTGCCGGTGTCGGCGCCCGCGTTGTCACTGACCGTGAACGTCCACGTGCCGTTGGCGTTCACCCCGTCGAGCGTCGAGAGCGGCTCGGCCGGCTTGAACTGACCGGTGAACGGGGCGGCGTCCAACGGCTGCCCCTGGATGGGGGTGGTGGCTGCGTCGGTGAACACCGTCTGGCAGAAGTTCTCCCCCGTCCCGCCGGTGCGGCTGAAGAGCGTGACCTCCGTGCCGTCGGGCGCGGTGAGCGTGCCGATGAGGTCACCGTCGTAGGTGTGCTCGATCCCCGAGCCCGCTCCGGTCGAGCAGTCGCTCCCGTCGAGGGAGAACGTCACGCCCGACACCGTGCCGACACCGGTCACCTGCACCGGAACGTCGACACCGGCGGGGGTGCTGTCCGGGATGGGCACGGCCGGTCCGGTGTACGCGAACGCCCGGGGTGCCGAGGGTTGCCCGACCGGGACGGACAGGGTCCGCGTCGTCGGCGAGAGCGCCCCGGTGAACCGGACGGTCGCGGCGAGCTCGACGGGGTCGCCGGGCTCCTGGCTCGCCGGCACCGCGATCGTGAAGTTCACGGTGCGGGTCTGGCCCGGTCCGATGGTCGTGACCTGCCGGGTGGCGGGGCTGACCGTGGCGTCGGTGCTGGTCACCGTGACCGAGATGTTCGCGGCCGTGCCGTCACCGGCGTTGGTCAGCGGCACGGTGACCTTCGCGCTCTCGCCCGGCTCGAGGTAGGCGTCGCCGTCCCCGGCCGGGACGACCGTCGGGTCACCGGCCGTGACCAGCGGCTGCGGGGTCGCGCCGGTGGCCGTGAGCAGCCGGTTCGCCATCGTGATCCCGAACCCGGTGTCGCGGTCGTAGCCGGGCTTCTCGATGTCGATCGCGTTGGTCGTCAGCGCGGAGCGGAGGGCGGCGGGGCTCAGCCCCCGGTTGCCCGAGAGCGCCAGCGCGGCGAGCGCGGCGGCGTGCGGCGCCGCGGCCGACGTCCCGAAGAACGGGGCGAAGCCCGTCACGGACGTGTTGACGCCGTCGGCGGAGGTGAGGTCCGGCTTGGACCGCACCGTGCCGCCGGTCGCGCTGGTGTCGCCCGGGGTGATCGGCGTGCCGTCGGGCTGGAAGAACACCCGGCGCGGGCCGTCGGAGGTGAAGACCTCGCTCTTCTGGGAGGACTTGTACGTGCCGGGGTACGGGCCGGAGGGGTTCGCGAGACCGGGCTTGATCGCGAACGGCAGCGGGTCGGCCGCGGGGACCGCCGCGACGGCGTACGCCGCGGGGACGGCGGCGTGGCCGCGGATGACGCCCGGGGTGACGTAGCCCTTCAGACCGCCGCCGGACTCGAACCGACCGCCGAACGTCGTCACCTGCAGGTACTTCGCGGCGCCCTTGTACTTCACGACCGCCACCCGCAGGCCGGAGCCGGACGGGACCTGCAGGACCTCGAACGGGTCGTCGTCGCCGTCCTGGGTGTCGTTGGACGCGGCGACGACCGCACCGCTGGCGTCGACGACGTACAGGTCGTAGTCGTCACGGGCCTTGCCCGCCGGGTCGGCCCAGAACAGCGTGGTCACGGTGCCCGCACTGTCGGAGCTCAGCGGGTCCGACGCCTGCACGACCGAGGCCGGGGCGAAATCGTGCGCGACACCCTTGAACTTGCCGATGGTCTGGCCGCTGTCGACGAAGTCACCTTCCCAGTTGCCGGAGGTGCCGTCGGTGACGTTGCCCTGGTTGCCGGCGGAGCTGAAGTACGCGGCTCCGTCGGCGGTGACGTCACGGACCGCAGCGGCGATTCCCGTGTCCTGGAAGGGGTTCTCCGCGTAGTAGATGACGTCGTCGACGATGACGTCGGCGCCGGCCGCGCGCAGGGCGCGGATGTTGTCGGCGAAGCTCTCGGCGCTCTCGAACGCCGTGGCGAACAGCAGGTTCGCGGTGGGGGCGACGTCGTGGACGATCTCGAGCATCGCCGTGCCCTCGTCGCCGGAACCTTCCTGGCCGTCGAGCACGCGGGTGTTCGCGGGCAGGTCACCGCTGGCGATGGAGCCGGCGAGGGAGTCGACACCGTCGGACAGCACGCCGACGGTGATCCCGGCGCCGCGCACCTGGGTGGCCTTGCGGGCGGCGTTCGCCGCGAGCGCGACGTCGCCTTCGTCCACGACCGACCCGGCCTTGGCCGGTGTGGCCGCGGCCGCCGCGACCTGCTGCTGGACCGTCGCCCTCGGGGCGTTCGGCGTGACGCCGGCGAGGGTCGCGCCGCCGGTCGGGTCGATGCGGCGCACGGCGGCCGAGCCCGCGAGCGCGGTGAGCGCGGAGGCCGGCACGTCGGCGTCGACGGAGGTCTTCCAGATCGAATGCACCCGACCGCCCGCCGCGTCGATCTCCTTGGCGATCGAGTCGACCCTGCCGGTCGGCGTGGCGGCGACGGTGACCCGCACGGTGCCGTCCTTGCCGACCGCGGCGGTCGTGGTCAACGGACCGACCCCCGACGCGACCCGACCGCCCTGGCGCTGCGCGACCGCGGTCAGCAGCTGCGAGGAGATCTTGCGCTGGGCGGGGGTACGCGCGTTCTTCGCGGCGGTGAGGGCGTCGATCTGCGCGGCCGCGGCGGCGGGCAGACCCGCGGGCACGGCCGGGGCGGCGGTGCTCGACGCGGCGAACGGGACGGTGAGCCCGACGGCGGTGAGGGTCACCGCCACGGCACTCAGGACACGGACGGGGACACGAACGGAGCGCATGGCGACCACCGGCGGGGAACGGGACGGATCCGACATTCGTCCCTGGCGCGCCGGACACTATCCGTGCATGATCCAGACAGACAAGACACTTCGCCCGCACAGTTCCCGCACGTCGGCGTGTGATCCGACGGCCGCCGGGAGCTGGTTCCGGCGCGCGCCACGAGCGTCAGACGGCGTGCCAGTACGTGGAGCCGCCGGTCACCTGGAGGTCGCGGACGACACCGATGAGCAGCACCGCGCCCGGGTGGCCCGACGTCGCGGTCGACCACACCGCTGCGCCTGAGGGCGCGCGCACGACGGCGTTGCCGTCGGTCTGCATCACCAAGCGCGAGCCCGCGACGTGCGTGTTCGACGACCACACGACCCCGGACCCGTAGCGGAGCACGAAGTTCCCGTCGCTCTGCATCGTCGCGGTCGCCCACGGCAGCCCGACGTTGCTGAGGTTGCGCAGCTGCGCGCCGGGGGTCAGCGTCCGCCCGGGGTAGAGGATCGCCCGACCGGATCCCGACGACCACACGGCGCGGCCGACGGCGGTGCGCAGGACGAGGTTGCCGTCGTCCTGGATGCTCAGGGAGTTCGCCCCGGAGCCCGCGGTGTTCGTCGTCCACTGCACGTGGCCCGCCGCCGTGAGCACCAGGTTGCCGTCGCGATCGAGGCTGAGCAGGGTCGGCGTGAAGACGTCACCGGTGAGCCGACCGGCCGACCAGGTGCCCGTCCCGAAGCGGTTGAGGTCCTGCTGGATGGTGACCATCCCGCCCGAGAGGTACAGGGAGAACTCCCCCGAGGGCGAGTCGTAGCTGGGGTGCTGGTACGTCCAGGACCCGCCGGCGTACAGCACGTCGCCCCGGGGAGCGGGCGGCGCGGGGTGGTCGGCGCCGGTGGTCCAGAGCGCGCGACCGGCCGCGGAACGCACGACCAGGTTGCCGTCGTCCTGCAACGCGAGCGCGTTGCCGTTCCCCGTCGTCCGGGTGCTCCAGATCCCGCCGCCGACCTTCGGGTAGATCACGACGTTGCCGTCGCTCTGCACGACCAGGGCCGCGCCCGCGTGGCCCGCGGTGCGCGAGGTCCAGATCGCCGCGTTGTCGGTGACGCGTCGCTCGACGAGGTTGCCGTCGGTCTGCATGACCAGCCGGTACGCACCTCGCGGCGAGGTCAGCGTGGCTCCGGAGAACAGGTGTGCTCCGGTGGGCAGCGTCCCCGGGGTGGCGGCGCCGGCCGACGGTGCGGACGCCAGCGCGATCCCTTCGGCAGCAGCGGCGAGGCCGGCCAGGACGGCGCGGGTGGGACGAGTCATCGACCGGGTCTCCATCAGTGCAGGGGGGACGGCCGCGGAAGCATCACACACGCGCACGCGGAACCCTCGTTCCGCGTCGACCGCTCACCTGGTGCTGACCTGCCGCTGACTTCGCGGTCGGAGAACTCAGCGCGCCTCGGCCTGGATGCGCGGGAACTGCTCGGCCATCGCCGCCGCGAGCGCTGTTGCACCGGACAACGGTCGGACCATGACCTGGAAGTCGTCGATACGGCCGTCGGCGTCGACGTGGATGAAGTCGCAGCCCTGCACCTGCTTGCCGTCCACCGTGGCCGTGAACACGAGGGCGTGGTCGGCACCGTCGTGGATCTCGCGTACGTAGGTGAAGTCCTCGAAGACCCGCAGCACGGCGCGCAGGATCGCGGCGGTGAGGGCCTTGCCCGGGTACGGCGCGAAGGCCACCGGGCTGGTGAACACGACGTCGTCGGCGAGCAGCGCCTCGATCGCGGCGTGGTCGCGGCGTTCGACGGCTTCGCGGAACTCCTGCACGGTCGCGACCCTAGCGATCGGGCCGGTGCCGACCGCCGCCGTCCGGCGCGGGGTCGTGGGCTCGGCCCGGGAACGACGAAGGCCCCGGCCGGAGCCGGGGCCTCGCGTGGCGTGGTGGGCGATACTGGGATTGAACCAGTGACCCCTACCGTGTCAAGGTAGTGCTCTCCCACTGAGCTAATCGCCCTCGGCCCGCGAGGTTCCGCGGGCAGTCGTGCCGTGTTGCGTCTACGAGGCGGCGGCGGGAATCGAACCCGCGTACAGGGCTTTGCAGGCCCTTGCCTAAGCCACTCGGCCACGCCGCCGCAGCTCGACCCCCGAGCGGACGACGGGATTCGAACCCGCGACCCTCACCTTGGCAAGGTGATGCGCTACCAGCTGCGCTACGTCCGCATGCACGATCCAGCGGCCTCGCAGCCGCTCAAACGTGCGTCGTAGACCGTACCTGATCGGGTCGTCCGGGGTCGAAGCCGGGGTCGGTCAGCCCCCGGCCGAGCCGGCCCGGGCGGTCAGGTCCGACCAGAGGGCGTCGACCCGGACGGCCAGCGCGGCGCGGTCACCGCTGTTGTCGACGACGACGTCGGCGAGCGCCTCCCGTTCGGCGTCGGACGCCTGGGCGGCGATCCGGGCCCGGGCGTCGTCCGCGGTCAGGCCGCGGCCGACGAGCCGTTCGACGCGCACCTCGGGATCCGCCCGGACCACCACCACGACGTCGAAGCCCGCGCGGCTGCGACTCTCGGCGAGCAGCGGCACGTCGTAGACCGCCACCGCGCCGGGCGGGACGGCCGCCAGCCGGGCCTCGGACAGGTCCCGAACCAACGGGTGGGTGATCGCCTCCAGGCGGCGCCGGGCGTCGGGGTCGGCGAACACGACGGCGCCGAGCGCGGCGCGGTCGAGCGCGCCGTCGGCGGTGAGGACGTCGCGGCCGAACGCCTCAGCCACCGCGGCGAGACCGGGTGTGCCGGGCTCGACGACCTCGCGGGCGATGCGGTCGGCATCGACCACCACCGCGCCCCGCTCGGCCAGCAGGGTGGACACGCTCGACTTGCCCGCGCCGATGCCGCCGGTGACCGCGACCCGGAGCGCGCGCCCGGCCGCCACGTCAGTCGACCTCGAGAGCGAGTTCGGCCAAGGCCACCAGCTGCTGGAACCCGGTCGACAGCGTGCGACTCACGCTCACCGCGACCGTCTTCGCGTCCCGCGCGACGACCAGCGTGGGTGGGCCGCCGCCGACGAGGACGGTGCCGGTCGTGCCCGCGACGTCGACGTCCTCCGCGCGCGAGCCGCTCTCGCGGTAGTCCTCGACCGTCCCGGCGACCCGGTCGCTCGCCCGGTCGGCGGAGTCGTACAGCGAGACCCCGATCTCGACCCCGGGCACCGGCGCGGCCGCACCCGCGGCCGGGGTGGTCGTCGGCAGCCCGTAGCGGCAGTTGAGGTAGGCGAGCCGGCCGATGGTCGGATCCGGCTGGCCGACGACGTACTCGGTGCGGCCCTGGACGGGTTGGCCCGTCGCGCGGCTGACGTCGATGAGAGCCAGGGCGGTCTCGCAGGTGCTGGTGAACGCGGTGACGGTCGGTGACGGCGAGGCGGACGCACTGGTCGCGCTCGACGTCGTGGCGGACGTCGGGGCGGGGGTGGCGTCGTCGTCCGCCGAGCCGGTGCACGCCGTCAGCAGGACGGCGGCGGTCACGGTGACGCCGAACAGGACGAGTGTTCGCACCCGGTCACGGTAGGGCTGAGCGGCCCGGGAACGGCGACAGCGCGCCGTGACGCCCGGGGGCGTCACGACGCGCTGTCGTGGTGCAGGTGCAGGTCGGCTCAGCGGCCGGCGAGCTTCTCCCGCAGGGCGGCGAGCGCCTCGTCGGAGGCGAGCGAACCGCCGGCGTCCTCGGCCTCGGCCGGGGCGCCACCCGAGGAGTACGAGGTGGACTCGCCGGTCTCCGAGGCGGCAGCGGCGTCGGCCGTCTGCGCGTCGGTGGCCTGCTTGCGGTGCGCCTCGAACAGCTCGCGCGCCTTGGCGTAGCGCTTCTCCCAGGCCTCGCGGGCCTCGTCGAAGCCCTCGAGCCACTCGTTGGTCTCCGGGTCGAAGCCCTCGGGGTAGATGTAGTTGCCCTCGGCGTCGTACTGGGCCTCCATGCCGTACTGCGCCGGGTCGAAGGTCTCGTCGGTGAGCGTGCCCTCGTTGGCCTGCTTGAGGCTCAGCGAGATGCGGCGACGCTCGAGGTCGATGTCGATGACCTTGACCAGGAGCTCGTCGCCGACGTTGACGACCTGCTCCGGGATCTCGACGTGGCGCTCGGCCAGCTCGGAGATGTGCACCAGACCCTCGATGCCGTCCTGGACGCGGACGAACGCACCGAACGGCACCAGCTTGGTGACCCGGCCGGGGACGACCTGGCCGATCTGGTGGGTGCGGGCGAACTGGCGCCACGGGTCTTCCTGGGTGGCCTTGAGCGAGAGGGACACGCGCTCGCGGTCGAGGTCGATGTCGAGGACCTCGACGGTGACCTCCTGGCCGACCTCGACGACCTCGGACGGGTGGTCGATGTGCTTCCAGGACAGCTCGGAGACGTGGACGAGACCGTCGACGCCGCCGAGGTCCACGAAGGCACCGAAGTTGACGATGCTCGACACGACACCGGTGCGGACCTGGCCCTTGGCCAGCTTGTTGAGGAACTCGCTGCGGACCTCGGACTGGGTCTGCTCGAGCCACGCGCGGCGCGACAGGACGACGTTGTTGCGGTTCTTGTCGAGCTCGATGATCTTGGCCTCGAGCGTCTTGCCCACGTAGGGCTGCAGGTCGCGGACGCGGCGCATCTCCACCAGGGAGGCGGGGAGGAAGCCACGCAGACCGATGTCGAGGATGAGGCCGCCCTTGACGACCTCGATGACGGTGCCCTCGACGACCTCGTCGGCGTCCTTCTTGGCCTCGATCGTGCCCCAGGCGCGCTCGTACTGGGCGCGCTTCTTGGACAGGATCAGCCGGCCTTCCTTGTCCTCCTTCTGGAGGACCAGGGCCTCGATCTCGTCGCCGACGGAGACGACCTCGGAGGGGTCGACGTCGTGCTTGATCGACAGCTCGCGCGAGGGGATGACGCCCTCGGTCTTGTAGCCGATGTCGAGCAGGACCTCGTCGCGGTCGACCTTGACGATGGTGCCCTCGACGATGTCGCCGTCGTTGAAGTACTTGATCGTCGCGTCGATCGCGGCGAGGAAGTCTTCGGCAGACCCGATGTCGTTGATCGCGATCTGCGGGGTGGTGCTGGGAGTGAGTGTGGAGGTCATGGAGTAGGTGGCGTCCGATGGGTAGTCCCGGGCAGTGGGGACCCGTTTCGCTCCGCTGATGGCCTGACCGTCGTGCTCTGCCCGTCCCAGTCCGCGAAGTGAGCGCGACCTGCTCCTGTGAGGTACGCAGGTCCGTCACCGCAACCGCCAAGAGTACGGACCTGAGGCGGGGTGGGTCAACGTGGGTGGACCCGGCCCACCACACTGTCACCGTGTCGAGCGGCGGCGTCCACCCCGTGCCCGGACCACCCCCGCGCCGGGTCGCGGCCGCGGTGACCCGCGACCCCACCGCCCAGCACGACACGGTGCGCGCCAACCGCGGCTGGTGGGACGCCGAGGCGGCCGACTACCACCGCGAGCACCTGCAGTTCCTGGGCGCGGCGGACTTCGTCTGGGGCCCGGAGGGTCTGCGGGAGGACGACGTCCACCTGCTCGGCCCGCTGGCCGACCTGGACGGCGCCCGGGTGCTGGAGATCGGGGCGGGCGCGGCGATGTGCTCGCGCTGGCTGCGCGAGCGCGGGGTCGACGCCGTGGCGTCGGACCTCTCGGCCGGGATGCTCGCCGAGGGCCTGCGACTCTCGGCGACGACCGGGATCGAGGTGCCGCTGGTGCAGGCCGACGCCGCCGTCCTGCCGTTGGCGTCGGGGGTGTTCGACGTCGTGTTCTCCTCCTACGGCGCGGTGCCGTTCGTCGCCGACAGCGCCGCGGTGCTGGCCGAGATGGCGCGGGTCCTGCGGCCGGGCGGGCGGTGCGTGTTCTCCACGACCCACCCCGTGCGGTGGGCCTTCCCCGACTCCCCCGGCCGCGACGGCCTGGTCGCCGGTGGCGGCGGGGCGAGCTACTTCGACCGGCGGCCGTACGTGGAGGTCGACGCGGACGGCGTGCCGGTCTACGCCGAGCACCACCGCACGCTCGGCGACCGGGTCCGCGAGATCAGCGCGGCGGGGCTGCACCTGGTCGACCTCGTGGAGCCCGAGTGGCCGGCGGAGAACCGGTCGACGTGGGGCGCGTGGTCTCCGTTGCGGGGTGCAACGATCCCCGGGACGGCCGTCTACGTCTGCGTGAAGCCGGCGTCGTGACGGCGTTCGACGACTGGTGCTCGCCCACCTGGCTCGCCGAGGTGACCGGATGGTTGGACGCGACCCTGGCCGCGGTCCACCGCACGCGCACCGGTCCCGTCGAGCAGCCGCGCACCCGGCCGTGGGGCACGGTGCTCCGGGCTCCGACCTCCGACGGTCCGGTGTGGTTGAAGGCCCCCGCGCCGTCGTTGCGGTTCGAGCTGACCCTGCTCCAGGCGCTGGCCGGGCACGACGGAGCGCCCCAGGTGCTCGGCACCGACCCCTCGCGGGGGCTGCTCCTGCTGGCCGACGGCGGGACGTCGCTCGTCGCGTCGTACCCGGACCGCTCCGAGCGCGCGGGGAAGTTCGCGGCGGCGTGGCCCACCGTCGGAGCGCTGCAACGCGCGAGCACGCCGCTCGTGCCCGCGCTACTCGCCGCCGGCGTGGCCGACTTCCGTCCGGCGCTCCTGCCCGCACGGTTCGACGAGGTCCTCGACCGGGCGCGCGCCGATCACGGTGACCACGCGACCGATGCGGAGGTGTTCGCCCGGCTGGCGGTGCTGCGGGGACGGTTCGCAGCGGTCGCCGACGAGCTCGCCGGCTCGAAGGTGCCGGACGCGGTCGACCACAACGACGTCCACGACGGCAACGTGCTGATCGGCGCGGCGGGCGACACGGTCGTCGTCGACTGGGGCGACGCGGTGGTCGCGCACCCGTTCGCCGTCCTGGTCATGGCCGAACAGACGCTCACCTCCCTGCTCGGCGACGTCTCCCCGGAGCACCCCGACCTCGTCACCGCGCGACGGGGTTACCTGGCGGGCTTCGCCGAGCTCGCGCCGCACGAGGACCTCGAGCGGACCGCCTGGCTCGCACGGACCGCCGCCGAGATCGGACGGGCGTGGGTGTGGCAGCGCGCGCTCGACACCTTCGCCGACGCGACCGCCTTCGAGCCGCCGCCCCACTGGCCGCGCGATTTCGACCGTGGTGCCCTCCGCCCGCTCGCGCGACTCGCCGACCGCCTGGAACGCTCCACCGCGTGACGGTCGATCCCCTCGCGTGGGCCGACGCCGCCCTCGCCCGCCTGGACCGGGCGCGTACCGGCGAGCCCGAGGTCGAGGCCGACCAGCCCTGGGGCCGGGTGCTGCGCCTGCCCACCGCCGACGGTCCGGTCTGGCTCAAACAGCCCGCCCCGGCGATGCGGTTCGAACTGGCGCTGCTGCGGACGCTGGGCGGGCTGACCCCGCGGCTCACGCCGGAGGTGCTCATGGACTCCCCGGCCGACGGTCTGGTCCTGCTCGCCGACGCCGGGACGAGGTTCAGCGACGCCTACGACGACGACGATCTCCCCGCACGGTTCGCCGCCGTGCTGGTCGAGGTCGGGCGGGTGCAGCGGGCGTCGATGCCGCTGGTCGACGACCTGGCGGCCGCGGGCGTCCCCGACCTGCGGGTCACCCACGCCCTCGACCGCTTCGACGAGCTGGTCTCCACCCTGGGCGACGGCGTGCTGAGCAACCCCGCCTCGGCCCGGAACGCCCTCGAGCGCCTGGTCGGCGGACTGAACGCGTCAGCCGTGCCCGCGGCGGTCGAGCACAACGACCTGCACGACGGCAACGTCCTGGTCGACGCCGACGGACGGGTGACCGTGATCGACTGGGGCGACAGCGTCGTGACCCACCCGTTCGCGGTGCTGCTGGTGGTGCAGCGGGTGCTGGCGAGCCTGCTGGACGACGCCCCGCTCACCCACCCGCTCATCGTGCGGGCCCGCCGGGACTACCTCGCCGGGTTCGCCGACCTCGCGCCCGGTGAGGACCTCGAGCACACCGCCCGCGCGGCGGTGCTCGTCGCACACCTGGGCCGGGCCGTGGCCTGGCAGCGGGCGCTCACCGCGTTCGCCCGGACGGGGAGGGACCCGGGCGAGTTCGCGGACGCCGCGCGGGAGTGGCTGCGCCGGGGCGCCCGGGCGTGGCGGGCGGCCCTGTTCGACGGCGCCGAGCCGTTCTCGGAACCGCCTTAGAGTGACGGGCATGCGGGGGGCCAGGGCGCAGGTCGCGCTGGCCGCGTTGTCACTGCTGACCAACGTCCTGGGGTACGGGTTCACGGTCGTCATGTCGCGCGCCCTGCCGGTGAGCCGGTTCGGCGAGCTGGCCGCGCTGGTCGGGGTCGTCGTCACCACCAGCGTCGCGGGAACCGCCTGGCAGGCCCTGGTCGCGCGGCGGGTGGCGGGCGGGGAGCGCCCGGAACCCGCGCGGGTCCTCACCGACACCGTGATCGTGTCGGTCGGCGTCGGCGTGGTCGTGACGGTCGCCGTCCCGCTGCTGCGGCCCCTGCTCGCGGTCGACGGCTGGTCGGCGCTGCTGTGGCTCGCCGTGTCGATGGTCCCGACGACCTTCGCCTATGGGCTGCAAGGACTGGTGCAGGGTGAGGGCAAGCTCGTCCACCTCGGGGTGATGCTCGCCGCGGTCCAGGCTGCGAAGTTCCTCGCCGGCCTGGTCGCCGCGCTGACCGGCGGGTCGATCCCCCTGGCGTTCGCCCTCACCGCGGTGTTCGCGTTCGTCGCCGTGGTGGCCGCGACCCCGTTCGCCGCCCGCCCGCGGTTCGGGCGCTCCACGTTCACCCGTCCGCTCGTGACGGCCTTCCTGCGCGACATCGGTGCGCTGCTCGGCGTGCTGCTGCTGACGACCCTCGACCTGGTCCTCGCGCGCCGCTACCTCGACGCCGAGACGTCCGGGCTCTATGCCGCCGGCAACGTGCTGACCCGCGGGGCGTTCTGGGCGCCCGCGTTCATCGCCCTGGCCGGGTATCCGCGGTTCTCGGACCCGGTGGCCCGGCCCCGCGCGTTGCGCACCGCCGCGCTCACGCTCGCGGTGATGGCCGCCGGTGCGATCGGGTTCGGGTGGTTCGGGCGCGACCTGGTCCCGCTCGTGCTGGGCCGCGGCTACGACCCGGTCGCCCCGCAGCTGTGGCTGTTCGCGGCGCAGGGCGCGGCGCTGGCCGGTCTGCAGCTGTGCATCTACGCGGGCCTCGCGGTCCACGACCGCCGCCCGGCCGTCCTGCTGTGGACCCTCGCCGTGGCCGAGGTCGTCGCCGTCGTGACGTTCGGCCACGGCAGCCTCACGGCGATGATCGCCACGGTGGCGGCGTGCTCGTGGATCGCGCTGCTGCTGACGGTGGGGGTGCTGGTCCGTCGGCCCCGCCACGCCGGACCACCGGTCGACGTGGACGTCCCGGCCCCGTGGACCGCCCCCGAACCGCAACCCTGAGGCGGGCCGCGGCTCAGTGGGCGGCGGCGTCCCAGGTGGGACCGACGCCGACGGAGACCTCGAGCGGCACCCGGCCGAGGGAGTAGGCGCCCCCCATCTGGGCGCGGACGAGTTCCTCGACCTGCTCCCGCTCTCCCGGTGCGATCTCCAGGACCAGTTCGTCGTGGACCTGCAGCAGCAGCCGCGACGACAGCTCGGCCCCCTGCAACGCCTGCTGCACGTTGATCATCGCCACCTTGATGATGTCGGCGGCGCTGCCCTGGATCGGGGCGTTGAGGGCCATGCGCTCGGCCATCTCGCGGCGCTGCCGGTTGTCCGACGTGAGGTCGGGGAGGTAGCGACGTCGACCCATGATGGTCTCGGTGTAACCGTCGGAGCGGGCCTGCTCGACGACCGCGCGCAGGTAGTCGCGGACCCCGCCGAACCGGCTGAAGTACGCCTCCATCTGGGCGCGGGCCTCGTCGGAGCTGATCTTCAACTGCGCGGCCAGGCCGAACGCCGACAAGCCGTACGCCAGGCCGTACGACATCGCCTTGACCCGGCGGCGCAGCTCGGCGTCGATCTGCTCCGGCGGCAGGTCGAACGCCCGCGACGCCACGAAGGTGTGCAGGTCCTCGCCGGTGGTGAACGCCTCGATGAGGCCGGCGTCCTCCGAGAGGTGGGCCATGATCCGCATCTCGATCTGGCTGTAGTCGACGGTCATGAGCGACTCGTAGCCTGCGCCCACGACGAAGGCCTCGCGGATGCGCCGCCCCTCCGCCGTGCGCACCGGGATGTTCTGCAGGTTCGGGTCGACCGAGCTCAGCCGTCCGGTCGCGGCGATGGTCTGGTTGAACGTCGTGTGGATGCGGCCGTGGTCGTCGATCATCGGCAGCAGCGAGTCGACGACCGTCTTGAGCCGGGCGACCTCGCGGTGGCGCAGCAGCAACCCGAGCAGTTCGTCGCCGGTCTGCTCGTAGAGGGAGGCCAGGGCGTCGGCGTCGGTGGTGTAGCCGGTCTTCGTCCGCTTGGTCTTGGGCAGGCGTCGTTCCTCGAACAGGATGGTCTGCAGCTGCTTGGGCGAGCCGAGGTTGAACGGCCGACCGACGTTGGCGTGCGCCAGGCCCTCGACCTCCTTCACGGCGTCGGCGAACTCGGTCTGCATCGACTCCAGGTGGTCGCGGTCGACCGCGATGCCGGTGTGCTCGACCTCGGCCAGCACGATGGTGAGCGGCAGCTCCATGTGACGCAGCAGGGTGGTCGCGCCGCGGGTCTCGAGGTCGGCGTCGAGTGCCACCGCGAGGTCCCGGATGGCCGAGGCGCGGACGGTCTCGACCTCGGCGCGACCCCTGACCGCCGCCCCCGGGTCCGGCTCCTCGGTGTCGCCGTCGAAGCTCAGCACGCCCTGGTCGGGATCGGCGTCGGCGTCGGGATCGTCGGCGCTGTTGCGCAGTTCCCGGCGCAGGTAGCGCAGGGCGAGGTCGGACAGGTCGAACGAACGCTGCCCGGGCAGGGCGAGGTAGGCCGCGAGCTGGGTGTCGCTGGTGACGCCCTCGGGCGTGGCGTAGCCGTGGTCCCAGAGCGCGAGCACCGGGCCCTTGACGTCGTGGAAGGCCTTGGGCACCGAGGCGTCGACCAGCCAGGCGCCGAAGGCGCGGTCGTCGTCGTCGGTCATGGTCTCGACCTCGACGTACGCGGTGGTGTCACCGGCCGCGGCGAAGGCCAGACCGGTCATGGTGCCGGCGCCGCGGCCCCAGGTACCCGCCACCGAGACGCCGATCCGGGTGCCGTCGTGGGTGTGGGCGTCGAGCCAGTCCGCGAGCTCACCGGGTCCGACGACCGCGACCTCGACGTCGAAGCCGTCCTCGGCCTCGATCTCGGCGGCGTCGACCTCGTCGAAGAGCCGCTCACGCAGGACCCGGAACTGCAGGGAGTCGAAGGTCTGGTGGACGGAGTCGCGATCCCACCCGGTGCGCTCGAGGCCGCCGATCTCGAACTCGATCGGCACGTCGCGGACCAGTTCGGTGAGCTGCCGGTTGCGGATGACCGAACCCAGGTGCTCGCGCAGGGCGTCGCCCGCCTTGCCGGGCACGGTGTCGACCTTCGCGATGAGGGTGTCGAGATCCCCGAACTCCCGGACCCACTTGCTGGCGGTCTTCTCCCCCACCCCCGGGATGTTCGGCAGGTTGTCCGACGGGTCGCCCCGCAGCGCCGCGAAGTCGGGGTACTGCTGCGGGGTCAGGTCGTACTTGGCCCGCACCTCGTCCGGGGTGAACCGGGTGAGGTCGCTGACGCCGCGCCGGGGGTACAGGACCGTGACGTCGTCGCCGACCAGCTGCAGGGCGTCGCGGTCGCCGGTGGCGATGAGCACCGGCAGCGGCGGGTCCTGCTGCAGGGCGCGGGTCGTGACCGTGGCGATGACGTCGTCGGCCTCGTAACCCTCGGCGGTGAGGATCGGGATCCGCAGCGCGTCGAGGACCTCACGGATGAGGGACATCTGGCCGGAGAAGTCGTCGGGGGTCTTGCTGCGGCCCGCCTTGTACTCGGCGTACGCCTCGACCCGGAAGGTCGCGCGGGACACGTCGAAGGCCACCGCCACGTGGGTGGGCTTCTCGTCGCGCAGCAGGTTGATGAGCATCGAGGTGAAGCCGTAGACCGCGTTGGTGGGTTGACCGGTGGTCGTGGACATCTCGACGTCACGCAGCGCGAAGTAGGCGCGGTAGGCGAGGCTGTGACCGTCGAGCAACAGCAGGCGCGGCTTGCCGAGACCCGGGTCCTTGGCGGCGGCCTTGGCGGCGGAACTGGGCCGCAGCGGACCCTTGCCGGGCGCCTTGCGACCGGCCTTCTTCGCCGCCTTCCGCGCGGGGGCGGTGGCCGCGGGAGCGACGGCCTCGGGTGCGTCCGGCGTCGGTGTCTCGGTCTCGGTCGGCACGGCGGCCAGCCTAGGCCGTGGGTCTGACGTCCTGCTCGTGGCGAGCGACGGCGGGCTTCAGGCGCCGGGGTGGGCGATGTCGCGCACGCTCGCCGCGGCGCTGGGCACCACCCGGCGGGCGAGGCGGCGGGCCGGGCGGCCGTCGGCG
>NZ_JBTJEQ010000018.1:0-93527 GCF_054456675.1 Jatrophihabitans sp. YIM 134969 | reverse complement strand
CTGGCGCGCCGTGCGCTGGCGCGCCGTGCGCTGGCGCGCCGTGCGCTGGCGCGCCGGGCCGCGTTCAGCTGAACGCGGCCCGGCGAGGCGTCAGTCCTTCTTCTGGTCGTTCTGCACGTTGCGGTACTCCTCGACGGTCTCCGCGTGCCCGCCCGCAGCGTCCTCGTTGCCCAGCGCGGTCTCGGCCGGCATGCCGTCGACCCGTTCCTTGGCCTCGGCGGCCAGCTTCTCCCGGTCCAGCGGTTCGCTCATGACGATCTCTCCTCGTGTGGTCGGACGTGGTGGTGCGTCCACGGTCTGCCCGTCCCCCGGCCTGGACACGCGCTTTTGAACGTGTTCAAATTGCTTCGTGACAGTAGGGGTGGTCCAGGCGCTCGGACTCGGTGCGGCGGGCGGCGCCGGTCTCGCCGCCACCGCCGTCACTCCTCTGGTGCTGTGGAACGGGCCGCTCGAGGCGGTGCTCGTCTACCCGCCCCTGTTCGCGGTTCCGGGCGCGGCCGTCGGTGCGGTGGCCGGCGGCGCCGTGGCGCTGGTGGTCCGGTGGCGTCGTCGGCGGACGAGCCGACCGTCGTCGACCGCGGGCCCCGCGTCGGCGTCGCCGGTCGCCCGGTCGGGCCGGTGACCACGCCCGGAGCGGGTCGGGTCCTGGTCCGCGGGCTGGTGGTCGGCCCGCTGCTGGGCGGCGCGGTGGCGACGACGGTCTACATCACGGCGTGCGCGCTGACCCTCGAGGTGTTCGGGCTCGTGTTCGCCCCGGTCGCGTTCGTCCTCGGTGCGGCGGTCGGGCTCGTGGTGGGTCTGCCCGCGGTCGCCCTCGTGGCGCGGCGTCAGTTCGTGCGACCCGTCGACGGCGCCGCCGTGGCCGGGTGTGTGGGCGCGGGTGTGGCGTTCGACGTCGCGTCGACCGGGCTGGGCTCCGGCGCCGGGGCGACCGCGGTGATCGGCTGGTGGCTCGGCCTCACGGTGCTGCTCGGCGCAGGGGGCGCGGTCCTGGGCGGGGTCGTCGCCCGACCCCGATCGGATCAGCGCCGACCGGGTCAGCGCCGACCGGATCAGCGCCAGACGGAGCGGCGCTGCAGGAGCAGCCGGTACAGCGTCCCCTGGATGGTCTCGCGCACCCGGTCGGTGAGCTCGAAGACCAGCATCGGGTCGTCGGCGGCCTCGGGGCCGTAGCCCGAGGTCGGGATCGGCTCACCGAACTCGATGATCCACTTGCTCGGCAGCGGGATCAGACCGAGCGGGCCGAGCCACGGGAACGTGGGCGTGATCGGGAAGTACGGCAGGTTGAGCACCCGCGCGAGGACGCCGACGTTGCCGATGACGGGGTGGATCTCCTCCGACCCGACGATCGACACCGGGATGATCGGCACGCCGGTCGCGAGTGCGGCGCTGACGAACCCGCCGCGGCCGAACCGCTGCAACTTGTAGCGCTCGGTGAACGGCTTGCCGATCCCCTTGAACCCCTCGGGCCACACGCCGACGAGCTCCCCGCCCGAGAGCAGTCGCTCGGCGTCGGGGTGGCAGGCGAGGGTGGTGCCGGACTTGCGGGCGACCGAACCCAGGAACGGGGTGCGCAGCACCAGGTCGGCGGCGAGCAGGCGCAGCACCCGGTGGCGGGGGTGGGCGTCGTGCAGCGCGACGGCCGTCATCGCGGCGTCGAGGGCCCACAGACCGCCGGCGTGGTTGCCGACCAGCAGCGCACCGCCCTCCTCGGGGACGTTCTCGATCCCCTGGGTCTCGATGCGGAACCACCGCCGGGCGAGCGGTCGCAGCGCCGGGATGGCGACGTTCTCGGTGAGGTCGGGGTCGAAGCCGAACTCGTCGACCTCGTACTCCCCCGTGAGCCGGCGGCGCAGGAAGGCCAGCGCGTGGGCCGCGGCGGCGTCGACCCGGTCGCGGGTCGAGGGCTCGGCGAGCTCCGCCGGGGCGTCGGCACGCGGGCGCGGGGTGTCGGCGTGCAGCGGGATGATCCGGGCCTCACCCATGGCGGCGCCCCCGTCGGGTCGAGGCGCCGGCGGCGGCCACCGCGCGGCGCGGCGTGGCCGCCAGGGTCGAGGCCAGAGCGGTCGGACGCAGCCCGATGAGCCCGCCGAGGCCGTCGAGCGTCGCGGCGATCTGGTCCGGCGCCACGACCGGCGGCACCGGGCGGTCGCGCAGGAAGGCCTCGAAGGCCTGCTCGCTGGAGTACCGGGGCGTGAAGCCGAACGTGTCGTGCACCCGGGTGGTGTCGACGACCCGGCCGTAGGACAGCAGGCCCAGCTGCTCGGGCGAGAAGTCGACCAGCCCCGAACGGCGGACCCACCGGCTCACGGTGTCGACGGCGGGGCCGGGGATCGCGACCGGGAGCTTGCCGGCCCGGCGGATGGCCTGCGAGAGCAGCAGCGTGCCGTCGCCGGCGACGTTGAAGACGCCCGGGTGCGGCGCGACGGCCGCGAGCCGGAGGATCTCGACGGCGTCGGTCTCGTGCAGGAACTGCAACCGCGGGTCGTGCCCGAGCGCGGTCGGCAGGATCGGCAGGGTGAAGTACCGGACCAGGGCGGAGTCGATGGTCGGGCCGACGAAGTTGGAGAACCGCAGCACGGTGACGTCGACGTCGGGACGGCGACGGCCGAACCCGCGCACGTACCCCTCGACCTCGACAGCGTCCTTGCCGTAGCCCGACCGGGGCAACGCGCGGGGCGGGGTGTCCTCGGCGAACACCGCGGGGTCGCGCGGGGACGACCCGTAGACCGCGGTGGTCGACTTCAGCACCAGACGCTTGACCGAGTCTGCCTTCTGGCAGGCGGCCAGCAGCTGCATGGTGCCGAGGACGTTCATCTCCTTCATCGGCGCACGCCCGCCCGCCCCGTGGGGGGTGGCGGTGACCGACGCGTGGACGACGGTGTCGACCGACGACCCGGCGATGACCTTCGCGATGAGCGGGTTGCGGATGTCGGCGCGCACGAACTCCGTGCGGCCCAGCCGGTCGAGGTCGGCCCGGCCGGGCGCGACCGTGTCGACGCCGATCACCCGCCCGACGGCGGGGTCAGCGGCCAGTGCGGCCGCGACCCGGCTCCCGAGGTACCGGCTGATGCCCGTGACCAGGACGGTCGGCAGCGGGCCGGGGCGGCGGGGGGTGCGGCCGGACGACGTGGTCTGGGGCGACACGGGCGGCCCGTCCGATCGGAGAGGGGTGGAGCGGAAGACCTACTTCTTGTTGCGACGCTGGACGCGGGTCTTCTTCAGCAGCTTGCGGTGCTTCTTCTTGGCCATGCGCTTGCGGCGCTTCTTGATGACGGAACCCATGAGCTGCTGCGGACCTCACGATCGACGGACGACGGGGACGGACCCCCTGCTGACACTGCCGACACACGTCGGCACCTGAACGACGAGGGTAGCCGCCTCCGGCGGGCGGTGGGTCAGCCGGCTTCGATGAAGGCGTCGCGCAGGTAGTCGTGGACCGCCTGCTCCGGCACCCGGAAGCTGCGCCCGACCCGGACGGCCGGCATCTCGCC
Organism: Jatrophihabitans sp. YIM 134969; assembly: GCF_054456675.1. Classification (NCBI taxonomy): domain Bacteria; kingdom Bacillati; phylum Actinomycetota; class Actinomycetes; order Jatrophihabitantales; family Jatrophihabitantaceae; genus Jatrophihabitans; species Jatrophihabitans sp. YIM 134969. The sequence continues at coordinate 90,033 of NZ_JBTJEQ010000018.1, read as the reverse complement.
CGCGTGCACCATCCGGTACACGGTCATCTTGGAGACTCGCATCATCGCGGCGACCTCGGCGACGGTCAGGAACGTGACGTCACCCCGGTTCGGGGCGGGTGCGGACGACGCCCCGGCCTGGGCGGGCGCCTTCGCGGGACCCGCAGCGGGGGCCTTCGCGGCGGGGACGGCGGCCGGTCCGACCCCGGTGGGGGCAGGACGGGCCGACCGACCGGACGACGAGGTCCGGGCGGCAGGCTGGTTCGAACGCTTTTCAGGCATGGGTCACGCACCTTCGGCACGTGTCGCTCGTCGGCTTCCCCACCGGCGACAGACACGCACGTGCTGGTCGCACCCTAGCGGTACTGATGGGACTCGTGCGACACAGGAGAACAACAGCTCCTGCTCAACCTCGACCGAGCTCCACGCTGCGGTCGCGGGCCGCCTCGATCGCGGCGAGGAACGCGGCGCGGACCCCGTGGTCCTCCAACGCCCGGATGGCCGCGATCGTCGTGCCGCCGGGGCTGGTGACGGCCTCGCGCAGCTGGACGGGGTGCTCGCCGGACTCGCGCAGCATGAGCGCCGAGCCGTAGAGGGTCTGGACGATGAGTTCGGCCGCGAGCGCCCGCGGCAGGCCGAGCAGGATGCCGGCGTCGATCATCGCCTCGACGAGGAAGAACACGTACGCGGGGCCGGAACCGGACAGCGCGGTGACGGCGTCGAGCTGGCTCTCGGGTACCCGCACCACCCGCCCGACCGCCTCGAGCAGGGTCTGGGCGGTGGCGAGGTCGTCCTCGCCGGCGTGGCGGCCGGCGCTGATCGCCGTCATCCCCTGCTCGACCAGCGCCGGGGTGTTGGGCATGGCCCGGACCACGGCGACGCCGTCAGGCAGGTGCGCCTCCAGCCGCGCGGTCGGCACACCCGCGGCGACCGAGACCACGAGCTGGCCGGGACGGACGTGCGGGGCGGCGGCGTCGAGCAGCGCGTCGATGTCTTGCGGCTTGACCGCGACCAGCACGGTCGACGCCGTGGACACCGCGGTGGCGAGGTCGGGGGTGCCGACGCCGTACGCGTCGGCGAGCTCGGCCGCGCGGGCCGGGTGGCTCTCGACGACCACGACCTCGCGCGGCGCGACCTGGCGGAGCAGCCCGACGAGCAGGGCTTCGCCGATCTTGCCGCCGCCGAGCAGTGCCAGAGGAAGGGCCGACGGTGGCAACGCGGAGGACGGGGTCTCGGCCACGGCCCGGACCTTATCGGGCAGGGTCACGGGATTGCGGTGGTGAGGGTTCAGGCCGTGACGGGCTCGAGCACCGTGAGCACCGGCGCGGCGACCACGACGCTGCCGAGGCCGCTCGCACCCTCGGGCGTCGCCCGCCAGGCCCGGTACGCGGCGTCGTGGTCGGCGCTCTGCCAGTGCTCGACGACGACCACGTGCGCCGGGTCGTGGACGTCGGCCATCACCTCGATGCCGACGTTGCCGTCGAACGCGCGGGTGGCGACCAGCGTCTCGTCGAGGACGCGGTGCGACTCCTCGATGCGGTCGGGGTCGAAGCGCAGGTCCAGCAGGGCGGTGACGGCCACGGGGGTCTCCTCGGTGTTCGGGTGTTCGGGTGTCGGGTGTTCTGGTCGGACGTGCTGGTTCAGCTGTCGGGTCGCACGAGGTGCAGTCGGCAGAAGGCGAGGGCGGCCGCGACGTCGGCCCGGCGCGCGGCCCGGTCCACCGCGCGGCGGGTGTTGATCTCGATGACGGCCGTGCCGGTGAAGCCGCGGGCCGCGGCGCGTTCGAGGACCTCGGCCACCGGCTGGGTGCCACGGCCGGGCACGAGGTGCTCGTCCTTGGCGAGGCCGGTGCCGTCGGCGACGTGCAGGTGCTGCAACCGGTCACCCATGCGGTCCATCATCGCCAGCGGGTCGGACTGGCTCACCGAGGCGTGCGAGAGGTCCAGGGTGAAGGCGTCGTAGTCGCTGGGGTGCTCGGCGACGTCCCAACTCGGCTTGTACGACGACACCGCGCGGCTGCGCACCCAGAGCGGGAACATGTTCTCGACCGCGACCTTGACCTGTGCACCCTGCAACGATGCGACCTCGTCGACGAAACGCTTGGAGTAGTCGCGCTGCCAGCGGAACGGCGAGTGCAGGACGACGGTGGAACCCCCGAGCCGTTCGGCGACGTCGCGCGACTTCTGCAGCTTGAGCCAGGGATCGGCGCCCCACACCCGCTGGGTGATGATGAGGCACGGCGCGTGCACGGCGAGGATCGGAACCCGGTACTTCGCCGAGAGTTTCTCCAACGCGACCGGGTCCTGACTGACCGGGTCGGTCCACACCATGACCTCGACGCCGTCGTACCCGAGTTCGGCCGCGAGCTGGAACCCGTACTCGCACGGCTCGGGGAAGACCGACGCGGTCGACAACGCCACGCGCACCGGCGCCGGGGCGAGGCCCATCAGCGCGGTTCCGGCGAGGGCAGTTGGTCCAGGCGTCGCAGGATGATCCCCTCGCGCAACGCCCAGGGGCAGAGGTCGAGTGTCTCGACGTCGAGACACTCCATGGCCGCGTCGGCGACCACGGCGCCGGCCAGCAGCTGGTGGGCGCGGGCCGCGCTCACCCCCTCGAGCTCCGCGAGGTCGGCCGCGGTCATGCGCGAGATGAAGCCGATGAGCTGGTGCAACCCCTCGCGCCGGATCCGCCGCCGGACCCGGGTGCCCTGCGACGACGGCGCCGCACCGGTGAGCCGGGCGATCGAGCGGAAAGTCTTCGACGACGCGACCACCCGGTCGGGGCCGCCGTCGGCCACCAGTTCGGCCACGGCCGGCTTGAGCGTCTCGATGGCGTGGCCGCGCAGGGCGGCGACCTCGGCGCGCTGCGGCGGGTCGGCGGTGAACCACTCCCGCGTCATCCGGCCGGCGCCGAGCGGGACCGAGAGCGCGACGTCGGGGTCCTCACGGACTCCGGCCGCGAGTTCGAGGGAGCCACCGCCGATGTCGAGCGAGAGCAACCGGCCGGCGCTCCACCCGAACCACCGCCGGGCGGCGAGGAAGGTCAGGCGCGCTTCGTCGTCGCCGGAGAGCACCCGCAGTTCGACGCCGGCGTCCTCCTGGACCCGTCGCAGCACCTCGGAGGAGTTGCCGGCGTCGCGCACGGCCGAGGTGGCGAAGCCGATGAACTCGTCGCACCCCAGTTCGCGCGCCGCCCGGCGCGCGCCGATCACCGCGCCCACCAGGGCGTCGGCACCGGCGAGGTCGAGGTCGCCGCGGCGGTCGATGTGCTCGGCGAGACGCAGCACCGACTTGCGCGACATCGCGGGCGAGGGCTCGGCGCCGGGGTGGGCGTCGACCACCAGCAGGTGGACGGTGTTGGACCCGACGTCGAGGACACCGAGTCGCATGGTTCGTCAGCGTAGGCGTCGACCGCCGCGCGGCTGATTACCCTGACGCCGTGCCTCGCGCCCTCCCCGTCGTCGTCCCCGCCCGGCGCCCCCGCAAGGAGGTGCCGCTCGACTTCCCCCGCGAGTGGATCGAGTTCGTCGACCCGGCCGACGCCGAACACGTGGTCCGCGCCGACGTGACCTGGTTGTGCTCGCGCTGGACCTGCATCTTCGGCAACGGCTGCCACGGGATCATCGAGGGGCGCGCGTCCGACGGCTGCTGCTCGCACGGCGCGTTCTTCACCGACAAGGACGACGAGAAGCGCACCCGGAAGTACGTCGAGATGCTGACCCCGGACATCTGGGAGAACCACCACCTCACCGCCAAGGCGCCGATCGCCAAGGTCATGTCCGAGAAGGACTCGGTGGGCGACGAGCACAACCGCCGTCGCACCCGCACCGTCGACGGTGTCTGCGTGTTCGCGAACTCGCCGGGCTTCGCGGGCGGGCACGGCTGCGCGCTGCACATCCTCGCGGGCAAGCTCGGGATCTCCTACGTCGAGACCAAGCCCGAGGTCTGCTGGCAGCTGCCGATCCGGCGTGAGCAGGAATGGGTCGACCGCCCCGACGAGACCCGCGTGCTGGTCTCGACCATCACCGAGTTCGACCGCCGCGGCTGGGGCGAGGGCGGCCACGACCTGCACTGGTACTGCACCGGCGCCCCCGAGGCCCACATCGCGGCCGACGCCGTCTACACCCGCTACGAGGACGAGCTGACCGAGCTCATCGGCGCCCCGGCCTACGCGATGCTGTCGAAGCTGCTGGCCAAGCGGCTCAAGGGCGGTCTGGTCGCCCCGCACCCGGCCGACCCCAAGGGCACCACCCGCTGAACCGCCGAATCCTGTGTCGTCTCGCGTCCCTGGGCTGCAGGAGCACACGGAACTCGGCCAGGGTGGACGACCGTGGGACGTGACAACGCGCAGGCGGCAGTGCTCGACCCGGCGCGCGCGTACGAACGCATCACCCTCGGCCGCGGTGACCCGCCGGCCGCCCTCGCCGGGATCGTCGACTACGCCTGGTGGGTCACCTGGCACGCGCCGGAACCGCACCGGCAAGAGGTCATCCCGCGACCGGTGGTGCACCTGGTCGCCGAGCAGCACGGGGACGCACCGCGGCTGCTCGTCACCGGCGTGCAGCTCTCCCGGTTCGACCGGGTGCTCACCGGCGACGGCCGCGCCGTGGCCCTGGCGTTCCGGCCGGCGACGTTCCGGCCCGTGGTCGGCCGCAGCGTCAGCGGGCTGAGGGACCGGCAGGCGACGGTCGAGGAGCTGTTCGGGTTCGACGACCGGTCCCTCGCCGCCGACCTCGTCGATCTCGGGCGTGACCCGGCCGAGGCGGCGACGCGCCTCGCCGACTGGCTGGTCGAGCACGTCGCACCCGAGCCCGACGCCCTCGCGGCGGAGTTGGCGGCGTTGGTCGAGCGGGCCGAGACCGACCGGACGCTGACGCGCGCCGAGCACCTGGCGGGACTCGCAGGAGTCGGACTGCGGACGCTGCAGCGCCAGTTCGGCGAGTACGTGGGCGTGGGGCCGAAGTGGGTGGTGCAGCGCTGCCGCCTGCTCGACGTCGCGGCCGCCGCCCACGACGACGCCCCGGTCGACTGGGCCGACCTCGCCGTCGAGCTCGGCTACTCCGACCAGAGCCACCTCATCCGGGCGTTCACCACGCTGGTCGGACGGCCCCCGGCGACCTACGCCGCGCAGGCCTGAGGCGGGCGGACCGCGTTCAGCTGAACGCGACAGACCGCGTTCAGCTGAACGCGGTCGGTCAGTTCTGGCGGGTCGGGCGGATGACGAGTTCGCCGATCTCGACGTCGTCGGGCTGCTCGACCGCGAAGGCGATGGCGTGGGCGACGGCCGCGGGGTCGAGGCCGAGCTCGGCCATCCGCTCCTGCATCTCCTCCCGCAGCGCCGGGTCGGCCACCCGGTCGACGAACTCGGTCCGGACGAAGCCGGGCGACACCGCGGTGGTGCGCAGGACGCCGTCGGTCGACTCCTGCCGCAGGGCCTCCAGGATCGTCCGCACCGCGTTCTTCGTCCCGGCGTAGACGGCCTGCGAGGGCACGATCTTCAGGCCCGACGTCGACACGACCGTCACCAGGTGACCGCGGCCCTGCCTCCGGAACACCGGCAGCGCCGCCGCGATCGCGTGCAGGACCCCGCGGACGTTGACGTCGATCATGGCGTCCCAGGCGTCGACCTCGAGGTCGGCCACCGGTCCGACGTGCGCGATCCCGGCGTTCGCCACCATGACGTCGAGCCGACCGAACTGCTCCACGGCCGTCGCCACGAGCCGCTCGAGGTCCGCGCGGCGGGTGACGTCGACCTCGACCACGGCGGCCCGCCCACCCGCGTCGCTGATCCGCTCGGCGACCTCCGCCAGCCGGTCGACCCGGCGGGCACCGAGGACCACCGCCGCTCCGCGTCCGGCCAGATCCAGCGCGGTGGCCGCGCCGATGCCGCTGCTCGCGCCCGTGACCGCCACGACCCTGCCGCCCGACCCGCCCTCGACCACGTCCACGACGTCCCTCCTCCACTAACCTGACAGTTGTCCGCTTCCGGTGGCCGACCGTACCGGACAACTGTCCACTTCGCTCTCGGGAGGTCTCGTGCCGTCGTCGTCGCCAGCACCACGCCGCTCCGACGCGCTGGCCAACCGGGAGCGCGTCGTCGCCGCGGCCCGCGACCTGCTCGCGCGCTCGGGCGACGACGTCGACGCCCTCTCGCTGCACCTGGTCGCCAAGGCCGCCGGGGTCGGGCAGGGGACGATGTACCGCAACTTCCCCACCCGCGAGCACCTCGCGGCCGAGGTCTACCGCCGCGAGCTCGACGAACTGGTCGACGCGGTGCCCGGACTGCTCGCGGCCCACCCGCCGTGGGATGCCCTCACCCACTGGTTCGACCTGCTGCTCGAGTACGCCCGCGTCAAGCGCGGGGTCATGGCGGCGCTCGCGGCGGCGACCTGGCGCGACCTGTACGCCGACCGCCACCACCGCCTCGACGACGCCCTCACCGCCCTGCTCGCCGCCGGCCGGGACGCGGGCCTGGTCCGCCCGGGCGTCGACGCCACCGACGTCGTCCTGTTGCTCGGCGCCCTCTCCCGCGTCGACGCCGCCGAGTACGACACCCGCGCGCCGACCGTCGTCGCGGTCATCCTCGACGGCCTGCGCCCGCCGGCTCGGCCCGTCTGACGGCCACACCGACGGCGCCCCTGTCGGCGCGCCGACCTGCAGACAGTCACTGTCCGGTCGTCCGGGCTCGCGGCGAACGACCGAACCCTGCACTTCTGTGAGGCAGGGGGCGTGGGTCAGGCGGGTGCGTGGGTCAGGAGGAGCCGTGCAGGACGAGGTCGACGAAGCGGTCGGGCTGCTCCATCGACGGCAGGTGGGCGACGTCGTCCCAGTCGACCCGGACCGCGCCCGGGATCCCGCCCGCGACCACCGCGGCCGCACCGTGGACGGTCTGCAGGTCGTGGCGGCCGAGCAGGACAGTGGTCGGCACGGAGACGTCGGCCAGGCGTTCGAGGGCCGGCGGGTCGAGTTCGGTCTCCTCGACGTCGTCCCAGTCGACGGTGAGCTCGAACGCCCGCCGCTGCATCTCGTGGACCGCCGTGCGGACGGCCTCGGGGACGTCGCTCGGCGACCGGTCCGGCCCGACGACCCACCAGCGCACGTTGACCGCCGCCGCGGCGTCGAGGTCGCCCGCGTCGACCGCGGCGCGTTCGGCCTCGACGAACGCCGCGAAGTCGTCCGTGCGTTCGGCCAGCAGCACCCCGCCGGGCGCGGCGAGCAGCAGTGACGCCGCGGCCGCCGGACGGGTGAGGGCCAGTTCGACGGCCACCCCGGCGCCGAACGAGCAGCCGACGACGTCGACGCGCTCGACGCCCTCGGCGTCGAGCACGTCGAGGACGTCCGCGACGGGGTCGAGCGGGCCGTCGGGGCGGGCGGTGGAGCCGCCGTAGCCGCGCAGGTCGAGCCGGAGGACGTCACGCTCGGCGGTGAGGGCGGGCCGGACCGGGTCCCACATCCGCCGGTCGCAGATCCCCGCGTGCACCAGCAGCAGCGGGGTCGCGCCCCGCGGGCCGGCCCGGTCGTACGCGATGCCCGAGGAGGTGGTCGTCATGCCCCGACCCGACCAGCCCGGACCCCCACCGGGCAAGCGGGAATCCGCCGCGTCCGGGCTCCGTAAGCTGGGAGGGTGCCGAACATCCCCGATCGCGTGACCACCGACGGCCTCGAAGAGGCCTGGACCTCGGTGTGGCAGCGCGACCAGACGTACGCGTTCGACCGCACCCAGGACCGCGAGCGGGTGTACTCGATCGACACCCCGCCGCCCACGGTCAGCGGCGAACTGCACCTCGGCACCGCGTTCGGCTACATCCAGGTCGACGCCATGGCCCGCTACCGCCGGATGAGCGGCCGCGAGGTCTTCTACCCGATCGGCTGGGACGACAACGGCCTGCCGACCGAGCGCCGCGTCGAGAAGGTCTTCGGCGTCAAGTGCGACCCGTCGCTGCCCTACGACCCCGACCTCACGATCGACCCCGACGAGGCCCGCGACCCGAAGGCCAAGCCGGTCGACGTCTCCCGCCGCAACTTCCTGGAGTTCTGCGAGCAGCAGACGGCTCACGACGAGGTGCAGTTCGAGGCCGTCCTGCGCCGCATCGGCCTCTCGGTCGACTGGTCGTTGCAGTACGCAACGATCGATCCCGAGCGCCGCCGCGTCGCGCAGCAGGCGTTCCTCGACGACCTCGGCCGGGGGTCCGCCTACCTCGCCGACGCCCCCACGTTGTGGGACGTCGACTTCCAGACCGCCGTCGCCCAGGCCGAGATCGAGGACCGCCAGGCCCCCGGCGTGTACGTCCGTTACGAGTTCGCCACGCCGGACGGCTCCGGCCTGGAGATCGAGACCAGCCGTCCCGAACTGCTCGCCGCGTGCGTCGCGGTCGTCGTCCACCCCGACGACGAGCGCTACGCGAGCCTCGTCGGCACCACCGTCACCTCCCCGCTGTTCGGGGTCGAGGTGCCGGTGCACGCCCACCCGCTCGCCGCGCCCGACAAGGGCACCGGCGCTGCGATGGTCTGCACCTTCGGCGACACCACCGACGTCGTGTGGTGGCGCGAGCTCGGCCTGCCGCTGCGCGCGATCATGGGCCGCGACGGCCGGCTGGTCACCGCGACCCCGGAGTGGCTGAGCGGGGACGCCGCCACCAGCGCGTGGGCCGAGATCGCCGGCAAGAAGGCCGTGGCCGCCCGCACCCGCACCATCGAACTGCTCTCCGCCGCAGGCGCACTCACCGCCGAGCCCAAGCCGACCCAGCACGCAGTGAAGTTCTACGAGAAGGGCGACCGCCCGCTCGAGGTCGTGACGTCGCGCCAGTGGTACATCCGCAACGGCGCCCGCGACGCCGACATCAAGGCCAAGATGTTGCAGGGTGCAACGGATCTGGCCTGGTTCCCCGACCACATGCGCACCCGGCTCGAGCACTGGATCAACGGCCTCAACAGCGACTGGCTGATCAGCCGGCAGCGCTACTTCGGCGTGCCGTTCCCGGTCTGGTACTCCCTCGACGCCGACGGCAACCCCGACTGGTCGACGCCGCTGCTGCCGACCGCCGACCAGCTGCCGGTCGACCCGCAGGCCGACGTGCCCACGGGCTACACCGCCGACCAGCGTGGCGTGCCCGGCGGGTTCCTCGGTGATCCCGACGTCATGGACACGTGGGCGACGTCCTCGCTCACCCCGCAGATCGTGTGCGGGTGGGGCCGCGACGACGACCTGTTCGCCCGCACCTATCCCATGGACCTGCGTCCGCAGGGCCCGGAGATCATCCGCACCTGGACGTTCGCGACCATGCTGCGGTCGTTGCTCGCCTTCGACACGCTGCCGTGGAAGGGCGTGTCGGTGAACGGCTGGATCCTCGACCCCGACCGCAAGAAGATGAGCAAGAGCAAGGGCAACACCGAGGGCCCGGCCGACTTCGTCGACGAGTTCGGTGCCGACGGCCTGCGCTACTGGAGCTGCCACGCGGCGCAGGGGGTCGACACGGCGGTCGACAAGGGCCAGATGAAGGTCGGCCGGCGCCTCGCCATCAAGCTGCTCAACGTCAGCAAGTTCGTGCTGGGCATGCTGCCCGAGGGTGAGGTGCCCACCGGGGTCACCGAGCCCGTCGACCGCGCCATGATCGCCCAGCTGCACCAGGTGTCGCTGCGGGCCGAGGCCGCGTTCGAACGCAACGACTACCGCGGCGCGCTCGTCGAGGTCGAGAACTTCTTCTGGCACTACTGCGACGACTACGTCGAGCTGGTGAAGTCGCGGGCCTACGGCGACGCCGAGAACGCGGCGTCGGCGCAGGCGGCGCTCGCCCAGGGGTTGTCGATCCTGCAGCGGCTGCTCGCGCCGTTCCTGCCGTTCGTCACCGAGGAGGCGTGGTCCTGGACCCACACCGACTCGGTGCACCGGCAGCCGTGGCCCGGCAGCCGGGCCGACGCCGCGGGCGTCGAGCTGCAGCCTGTCGCGGCCGAGGGCGACGTGTTCGAGTTCGCCACGGAGGTCCTGCGTCAGGTCCGCCGTGCCAAGACCGAGAAGCAGGTCGGCATGCGCACGCCGGTCACCAGCCTCACGGTGACCACCACGGCCGCCAAGCTCGACCTGCTCCGCGCCGCCGCCCCCGACATCACCGCCGCGGGCTCGGTCGAGAAGATCGCCGAGGTCGAGGCGCCCGACGACGCCGCCCTGGTCGTCGACGTCGTCCTCGGCGACCCGCCGCCGAAGGCCCCGAAGAACCCCGCCTGACCGCCCCTGCCGAAGTTGATCACGACGTTTCTGTCGTGAAAGCACCCGCTGGAGCGACAGGAACGTCGTGATCAACTCGGGACGGGGAGCTAGTCGTGCCCGGCTCAGCGCTCGAACTTGTAGCCCAGCCCGCGCACGGTGAGCAGGAACTTCGGGTTGGCCGGGTCGGGCTCGATCTTGCTGCGCAGCCGCTTGACGTGGACGTCGAGGGTCTTGGTGTCGCCCACGTAGTCCGACCCCCACACCCGGTCGATGAGCTGGCCGCGGGTGAGCACCCGGCCGGTGTTGCGCAGCAGGAACTCGAGCAGGTCGAACTCCTTGAGCGGCATGGCCACCTGGGTGCCGTCGACGAGCACGGTGTGCCGCTCGACGTCCATCCGCACGGGCCCGGCCTCGAGCATCGAGGGCAGCAGCTCGTCGCTGTTCTCGCCGCCGCGGCGCAGGACGGCGCGGATGCGGGCGACCAGCTCGCGTGAGGAGAAGGGCTTGGTGACGTAGTCGTCGGCGCCCAGTTCGAGCCCGACGACCTTGTCGACCTCGGAGTCGCGGGCGGTGACGATGATGATCGGCACGTTGGAGCGCTGCCGCAGCGCGCGGCAGACCTCGGTGCCGGACAGGCCCGGCAGCATGAGGTCGAGCAGGACCAGGTCGGCGCCCGAGCGGTCAAACGTCTCCAACGCCTCGGGGCCGGTGTCGGCGACCGCGACCTCGTAGCCCTCACGGCGCAGCATGTAGGACAGCGCGTCGGAGAACGACTCCTCGTCCTCGACGACGAGCACCCGGCTCACGACCGCGTCACCGCGATGTCGTCGGCGTCGGTGCGGGTGGACTGACTCACTGCGTCTCCTCGGTGGAACGGTAGGGGTTCGTGGCCGTCGGTGACGGAGTCGTCGTCGACGTGGTCGGCCCGGTCGGCGCGGTCGTCGTGGTCGGCGCGCAGGCCCACGGCCACGGCCGGCAGGGTGATGGAGAAGGTCGAGCCCGCGCCCTCGCGGCTCCACACCGCGACGCTGCCGCCGTGGTTGGTCGCGACGTGCTTGACGATGGCGAGGCCGAGGCCCGTGCCGCCGGTGGCCCGCGAACGGGCGGGGTCGACCCGGTAGAAGCGTTCGAAGACCCGCTCCTGGTCGGCGACGGCGATGCCGATGCCCTGGTCGGACACGGCGATCCGGACCCTGGTGCCGTCGTCGTCCTCGTCGCCGTCGTCGGTCGAGGCCGTGACGGCGATGCGGGTGCCGGCCGGGCTGTAGGCGATGGCGTTGTCGAGCAGGTTCGACACGGCCATCGACAGCTGCGCCCGGTTGCCCCGGACGAACAGACTCGCCGGGCACCGGACGATGACGGTGATGCCCGCCTGCTCGGCGGTGAGCCGGTGCAGGTCGACCGCGTCCTCGAGCACGTCGGCCACGGCCACCAGGTCGTCGCCGGGCAGCGGCTCGGCGCCCTGCAGACGCGACAGCTCGATGAGTTCGCGGACCAACCGGCCCAGGCGACTGCCCTCACGCTGCATGCGTTGGGCGAAGCGGGCGACGGCCTCGGGGTCGTCGGCGGCGTCGAGGACGGCTTCGGCGAGCAGGGTCAGCGCCCCCACCGGGGTCTTGAGCTCGTGGGACACGTTGGCGACGAAGTCGCGCCGGACGGCCTCGAGGCGCCGGGACTCGGTGACGTCGTCGAGCAGCAGCACGACCGCGCTGGGGCGGTCGTCGCCCGCGAGCCGGATGGGAGCGGCCACCGCCGCGAAGGCCCGCGACTCCCCACCGAGTGAGGGCCCACGACCGACGCGGGGTTCGACCGTGAGCGAACGGGGGGTCCGGCCGTTGCCCGCGATCACCTCACGCGCGAGGTCGCGCAGTTCGGGCGTGTCGAGCCGGTCGGCGCGCTCGCCGTCGAGGATCCCCAGCCGCCGGGCGGCCGAGTTGGCGAGCACGACGAACTCGTCGCGGTCCACCACGACGACGCCGCTCGACGTCACCTCGACGACCTGCTCGCAGATCGCGGCACGGCGCGGGGTGCGGGGAGGTTCGGCCACCTTGGCCCGCAGCCCGCGGGTGCCGAGCCGACCGAGGAGGACGCCAACGGCGATCGCCGCGATCACCGAGGCGACCCACACCGCGACCTCCGGGCCGGTCATGGCCTCGATGGTAGGGAACGTGTGAGGGTGGTCAGGCCAACGGTGCGCCGGGCCGCCCGACCTCGGAACGCTGTTCACCTCCCGGACCGGCAGCGTTCACGTGGGAAGCAGAGCCGGGTCGCCGCTGCGCCTATCCTCTAGGAGACGCTGGATCGACGACACGTCGACCGCGACGGCGGAGGGCCTCCCACAATGCGCGATCTGTACCACGACGAACTCGACTCCATCGGCACGACGCTGGTCACCATGACCCGTCTGGCCGAGATCGCCATGCGACGTGCCACCGACTCCCTGCTCGACGGCGACCTCGCCGGCGCCGAACGCGTCATCTCCGACGACCCGGAGATCGACCGCCTCCGCGAGGACCTCGAGGCCCAGATCTTCACCCTGCTCGCGCGTCAGCAGCCCGTCGCGGGTGACCTGCGGGTGATCGTCACCTCGCTGCACCTCGCCGCCGACATCGAGCGGATGGGCGACCTCGCCCTGCACGTGGCCAAGGTGGCCCGCATGCGCTTCCCGGAACTGGCCGTGCCGACCGAGCTGCGCGACGTCATCCGGCAGATGGGCGACGTCGCGCTCTCGCTGGTCGACAAGGTCGCGCTGGTCATCGCCGGCCGCGACGTCGCGCTCGCCCAGGCCCTCGAGGCCGAGGACGACTCGATGGACGCCCTGCACCGCAAGCTGTTCACCTTGTTGCTCTCACCGAACTGGACGCACGGCACCGAGGCCGCGATCGACATGACGCTGCTCGGCCGGTACTACGAGCGCTACGCCGACCACGCCGTCGCGACCGCCCGCCGGGTGGTCTTCATCGCCACAGGCGAGCGGCCCGAGCGGCTGAGCCACGCCACCAGCTTCAACGCCTGACGCCGGCCGCGGCCGCGGCTACCGTCCCTGGTTGGCGACGGCCGCGATCGCGTCCTTCGCCGCGTCCGGGTCCAGGTACTCCCCCGGACCCTCGGGGCGCAGCGTCTCCTCGTCGAGCCGGTAGACCAGCGGGATGCCGGTGGGGACGTTGAGGTTCACGACCTCCTGGTCACCCATGCCGTCGAGGTGCTTGATGAGCGCCCGCAGCGAGTTGCCGTGCGCCGCGACCAGCACGGTCTTGCCACCGCGGAGGTCCGGCACGATCGCGTCGTACCAGTACGGGAGCATCCGCGCGACGACGTCGGCCAGGCACTCGGTGCGCGGCAGCGCCTCGAGCAGGTCGGCGTAGCGGGGATCGCGGGCCTGGCTCCACTCGTCGTCGTCGTCGAGCGGGGGCGGCGGGGTGTCGTAGCTGCGGCGCCAGGTCATGAACTGCTCGTCGCCGAACTCGGCCCGGACCTGCGCCTTGTCCTTGCCCTGCAGCGCGCCGTAGTGACGCTCGTTGAGACGCCACGACCGTTGCACCGGGATCCATTCGCGCTGGACGCCCGCGAGAGCGAGCTGACCGGTACGGATCGCGCGGCGCAGCAGCGAGGTGTGGATGACGTCGGGGACCAGACCGGCGTCGGCGAGCAGCTCACCCGCCCGCTTCCCCTCGGCCGTGCCCTTCTCGGTGAGTTCGACGTCGACCCACCCCGTGAACAGGTTCTTCTGGTTCCAGTCGCTCTCGCCGTGGCGCAGCAGGACAAGGGTGTGAGCCATGGGTGGATCCTCCCAGAGGCCGGACGTTCAGAGGTTCCGCGGGGTCACCCAGACGGCGTCGGCGTGGGCGACGAGTCGGCCGTCCGCGCCGTAGAACGCGCTGCGCGAAGCCCGGGCCCGGCCGGACGCGCCGCGCGGGCCGTCGTCGCGGGCGACGAGCACGCCGGTCTCACCCGGCTCGACCTCGTCGACGACCCGGACGGTGTAGCTGGCGAGCAGGGCCAGGTTGCTGGTGAGGCCTGCGGCCCAGCCGCCCGGGCAGTCGAGCGCGGCCCAGGGCAGTTCCCGGGCGCCCGCGAACTCGGTGGTGACGACCGTGGTGGCGACGTGGGTCCAGTCGCCCGCGGTGACCGGGCCGGGGAACACCTGCAGGCCGTCGGGGCGGTCGGTGCCGCAGACGAAGCAGGTGGTGAACGGGTGGGCGTCGAACTCCAGGAACCGTGCGCGGGCGGCCGTGGCGGTCTCGGGGTCGACCGCCGGCACCGGCACGGTGATGTCGTCGGTGGCGACGGCCTTGACCAGCACCCGGCCCTCGTGGACGAGATCGGCACCCGCGGCGGTGGTCACCAGCCCGAGGTCGGTGTCCAGCGGCGGCGACCCCACCAGGTCGACCCGGACGGCCAGGCCCGGCTGGACCGCGCGCGAGACGAGACCGGCGACCCACCCGCCGTTGGCCGACTGCGCCGGGCCGTTGAACCGCGAGGGGACGACGAGGCTGCCGCTCACCGGGGTTCGCCGGCGCTGAGCTTCTCCAGCCAGCGGTTGTAGGCCTCGCGCCGGCGGTCGTCCTCGTCGAAGTCCTCCTGGGTGCCGGGGACGGCGGCGCGCTGGTTGCCGGTCTCGGCGCCGGTCTTCTCCTCGAAGACCCCGCGCCGGGCCTGTTCGACCCAGCTCTTCTCCTCGCGGCCACCCTCCTGCGGCCGCTGGAGGTAGCCGATGACGAGCAACACCATGACCACGGCCATGAGGCCGTCGCCGCCGACCCACATGATCGCGCCGCCGGTCTTGGTGTCGCTCAGCGCGTCGACGCCGACCCCCATGCTGATCGGAACCGTTGCCATGAGCAACACCACGCCGGTAAAGGTGTCGACAGCCATGCCGACGCCGAGGATCCCGAGGCGGCCCAGCAGCGACAGCCGCCACCGGATCGGTTCGTCGCCGATGACCAGCAGGAAGAACTGGAACCCGACGACCAGGTACGCGAGGTGCTCGACCTGGCCGAGCACGGTCGAGTCCATGATCGCGTCCATGAGGCCGGTGAGGTGCGTACCGACGATCACCACGGTGTAGCAGGCGAACGCGACCGGCGGCGAGGTCAGCACCGACACGACCGCGCCCTTGGCGATGCGGTCGAACCGCGCGGGATCGCGACGCGTCTCACGCCACAGCGTCAGGGGCGCGCCCGCCACGAGCAGCGAGGGCGCGAGCATGACGAGGGTGAGGTGCCCGACCATGTGCGCGGAGAACAGGGTCTGGTCGTAGACCGCGATGCTGCCGCAGGTCGCGAAGACGATCGCGAGCAGACCGATGCCGAAGGCAACGATCCGTCCGACCGGCCAACGGGTGTCGTGATCGCGTTGCCACCGCAGGATCCCGGCGCCGTACACCGCGGCCAGGACCACGACGAACGCCACCGCGGTGGTGTCGAGCTGCCACGCGGTGAGCAGTTGCGACCCGAGCAGCGAGGTCCCCGCGGGGCCGTCACCCGCGGCGAACAGCGTGTGGCCGGCGTCGTGACCCGAGCCGCCGGCGGCGAACCGCACGACGAACACGACCAGACCGGCCAGCACCAGGCCAGCGACCGTCCAGATCGCCGTCAGCAGACCACGACCGCGGTGAGCCACGGCGGTACTCATGTCGTGCCCCGCGTCGCGAACTCCTCGAACGCCGCGAGGTTCTGGCGCGGCAGGTCGTTCTTGGTCCGCCACGCCCACTCCCGCCGGATCGAGGTGCCGAAGCCGAGCTTGAGCAGTTCGTTGAACGCGCCGTCGGCGTACTCCAGCACCGCGCCGAGCACCCGGTCGAGCTCGTCGGCGTTCACGGCGGTGAGCGGCAGCCGACCGGTGAGGTAGACGTCGCCGGTGGTGTCGATGCTCCACGACACCACGTAGCTGCGGGCGTTGTGCTGGAGCAGGTAGCGGTAGAACGCGGCGTGGTTCTCGTCGGGCTTGCGGACCACGAACGCGTCGATCGTCAGGGCGTGCTCACCGATCGTCAGCCAGCAGGCGGTCTTCAGCCGTCGTTCCCCGGGCAGGTTCACCACGAAGGCGTCGTCGCGGACCCGGTCGAACTCGATCCCGCGTTCGGTCAGCGCGGCGGCGATGACGTCGGCCGTGACGTCGCTCGCGGCGCTCACGCGATCACCGCAGGCGTGGCGAGCAGGTGACGGGTGGCGCCGGCGTAGGCGTCGAGCAGCGAGTCGGTGGTGCGGTCCCAGCTGAACCGTTCGGCGTGGGTGCGGGCACCGGCGGCGAGCCGGGCGCGGCGCTCGGGGTCGCGCAGCAGGCCGCCGAGGGCGTCGGCCCAGTGCTTGGGGTCGTGACCGGGCACGAGCATCCCGGACACGCCGTCGGCCACGGCGGTCGGCAACCCGCCGACCGCGGCCGCGAGCACCGGCGTGCCGCAGGCCTGCGACTCCAACGCGACCAACCCGAACGACTCGTTGTGGCTCGGGACGGCGGTGAGGTCGGCGGCGCGGTAGACGTCGGCGAGGGCGTCACGGGCGACCGGCGGCAGGAAGTGCACCCGCTGCTGCAGGCCGAGGGCGTGGGCGAGGTCGGAGAGCCAACGCGGGTTGGCCACGCCGGACCCGCTCGGCGCGCCACAGACGACCAGGTGCAGGCGGCGACCGATCTCGGGATCGCACATCCGCAGCGCCGCGGCGGTGCGCAGCAGCAGGTCGGGAGCCTTGAGGGGCTGGATCCGGCCGACGAACGCGACCACGAACGCGTCGGCCGGGAGCCCGAGCCGGGCCCGGGCCAGCGTGCGGTCGGCGACCGGGGTGAAGGCGTCGAGGTCGACGCCCGGCGGGATGGTGACGACCTTGCGCGGGTCGGCGTCGTAGAGGTCGACCAGGTCGGTGGCCTCCTCGGCGGTGGCGGCGACCAGGACGTCGGCCTCGGCCACGACCTGCTCCTCGCCGATCACGCGCGCCATCGGCTCGAGTTCGTCACCCTCGGCGAGCGCGGCGTTCTTGACCTTGGCCAGCGTGTGGGCCGAGTGCACCAGCGGGACGGCCCACCGTTCGCGCACCAGCCAGCCGACCTGGCCCGAGAGCCAGTAGTGGGAGTGGACGACGTCGAACCACCCGCTCGCGTGCCGGGCCTCGGCGCGCTGCACCGCCGCGGTGAACGCGCACAGCTGGGCCGGCAGGTCGCCCTTGGCCAGGCCCTCGAAGGGCCCCGCGACGACGTTGTTGACCGTGACGCCCGGCGCCAGCTCGACGGACGGCGGCAGGTCGCCGCTCGTCGCCCGGGTGAACACCTCGACCTCGACGCCCCGCTTCGCGAGCCGCTTGGCCGTCTCGACGACGTAGACGTTGAGCCCACCGGCGTCGCCGCTGCCCGGAGGGTCGAGCGGTGACGTGTGCACCGACACCATCGCGACCCGCTCCACGTCTTCCATGGTGCCTCAGCCGCCGCGGCTCAGAACGTGACGCCTGCCAGATGCGCCTCGGGGCCGAGCCGGACCCCGAACCGGGCCTCGACGCCCGCCCGGATCTCGGCGGCGAGGGTGAGCAGCTGGGCGGTGGTGCCGCCGCCGCGGTGGGTGAGCGCGAGGGTGTGCTTGCTGCTGACACCGACGGTGCCGGGCGGCCGGTCCAGGGCGTAGCCCTTGTGGAACCCGGCGTGCTCGATGAGCCAGGCTGCCGAGAGCTTGACCGCGGGACCCGTCTGCCACCTCGGGGCGTCGGCGAGCTCGGGCCCGACCTCGGTGACCAGTGGGTTGACGAAGAACGACCCGACGCTCCAGGTGTCGAGGTCGGCGGGGTCGAGCACCATCCCCTTGCCGCGACGCAGCTCCAGCACCGTGTCGCGGACGGCCGTCGAGGGCGCGGTCGCGTCCTGCTCCACGCCGAGGCGTCGCGCCAGCTCGAGGTACCGGACCGGGCCGGAGTCCGGACTGCGCCGCAGCCGGAACGTCACCGCGAGCACGACGTAGCGGTCGGTGTGCTTGAACGCGCTGGTACGGAAGCCGAACCCGACGTCCGCCGCGGACCACGTGGCCGTGGTGCCGGTGCGGCGGTCGAGGACGTCGAGGTGCTCGACCAGGTCGGCGACCTCCGCCCCGTACGCCCCGACGTTCTGCACCGGCGTCGCGCCGGTCAGACCGGGGATGCCGGACATGGCGGCGAGGCCGGACCAGCCCTCGGCGACCGATCGCGCGACGAGGTCGTCCCACGGCTCGCCGGCCGCGACGGTGACGAGGACGTCCTCGCCGTCGTCCGCGACCTCGATCCCGCGGGTGCCGATCCGGACGACGGTCCCGGGCCAGCCGTCGTCGCCGGCGACGAGGTTGCTCCCGCCGCCGACGACCAGGACCGGTTCGCCACGGGCGTCGGCCTCGCGGACGGCGTCGACCAGATCGGCGGTCGTCGTCGCCTCGACCGACCGGGCGATCGGGCCACCGAGGCGGAGCGTGGTGAGCTCGGCGAGGGTGGTCGGCACGTCCCCGAACGGTAGTCGGGGACGCCTCGTCGCTCAGCCGGTGCGGGCGGGCAGTCCGGGGCGGGCGTGGCCGAGGCGCTGGAGCGCGCCGAGCCCGAGGGCGGCCGATTCCGGCAGCAGGACCCGCAGGACCGGCTCGCCGTCGACCTCGATGCGCTTGGTCGTGCCGATCTCGCCGAGCAGACGCTGGGCGACCGCGGCCTGGGTGCTCGTGGGCGACACCAGTTCGCGCATCCCGGCGAGCGCGGCCGCCGCGGCGAGGTGCCGCACCAGCGCGCGGCCGATGCCCAGGCCCTGCCAGCCGTCCTCGACCAGCACGCCGATCTCGGCGCGGGTGACGGGCAGCGTGCTCGGCCGACCGGCGCGCGGCCGGGTCAGCTCGGGGTCGGCCGCGCCCCAGGCGATGACGCGGCCCTCGGTGGAGGTGACGACGACGGTGGTGGCCCGCCCGAGCATGTGCTGCAGCGCCGACACCGACGGTGTGTTGCCGCCGCTGCGGTAGCGGTTGAGCAGGGTGGTGGGGGTGCACCGGTGGTGCAGCGCCGCGACACCGGCGAGGTCGGCGGGCCGCGCCCCCCGCACCATGAGCACGCTGCCGCCCGCCCGGACCGTCCACGGGCGTCGGGCCAGGGCGGCGTTGTCGGTGGCGAGGGAAGGCTGGCTCGTCCCGGCCCCGGCGGATCGCGGGAGGCCGGTGGTCAGCGGAGCGGTCGCACGGACGCCGATCGGGCGCGGCGACCTGGACATGGTGGTCATGGACCGAGACACAACCACTGCCGTGTTTCTCGGTTGTGACAGCGGAGAGACTTCCGGGGACGACTCCGACACCGGCCGACAACGGGCGATGTGTCCGCTCACACAGCGCGTTCCCGACGCTTCGGGGCCGCCCTCGGTCACCGTGTCTGTCGTCCCCGCACGCCGGTAACCTGCGCTGCGGGACCTCGGTCTCGGGCCTCTAGCTCAATTGGCAGAGCAGCGGACTTTTAATCCGCGGGTTGTGGGTTCGAGTCCCACGGGGCCCACCGCCTGTCGTCCGGCCGCGTCCGCGATCGTCTCTCCACCGACACCGACACCGACACCGTCACGCGGAACGGGCCGGGTCGGGGCCGGCGTCGGGGGAACCACCGCCGGGCCCGCCCGGCCCGTCCGTGCCCCTCATGCCCGGATCCGGACATTTCCTCCCGAACTGTGCGCGGATTGCACATCGCGAGTGCGGTGCTGGACAGACCGGACGGATGCCAACAGGCACGGACAGACCGGGCGTGTGACTTCAGCGGAAGTAGTTGCCGAGGAAGCAGTGTGAAGCTAGGTTGAAGTGGTGACCGTCCTCGACCTGCCCGTGGTCCACGACGCCAGCCCGGCCGCCGGATCGCCGGCCCCGGCCACGCTCCTGCTCTCCGGGCCGCCCGCGTTCTGGCTGGCCACCTCCCGGCGCTTCGTCACCGAGGCGCTGCTGCACGCGGATGTCGACGACGACGCGTCCGGCGACGTCCTGGTCCTGCTCGAAGACGTCGTGACCCAGGCGTTGCAGCACGCCGGCACGCACTCGGTGACCGTCGCGGTTAACGTCGAGGTCGACGCGGTCCGGGTCGAGGTGCGCGAGCGTGGATCGGTCGTGGGCTTCGGCGAGGACGCCCCGGCCGCCCTGGACCGCACGGCCGAGCGGTGGGGTGTCGGCCGCCGAGGGCGGGGCACCGAGCTGTGGTTCCGGGTCGCCCGCTGGCACGAGGTCGGCGACACCCGCATCACCGCGTAGCGTCCGCGCCGTGACGGCGCGACCTGACCGCACCTACCGTGCCGTCATCGCGGCCTTCCACGCCCTGTACCGCGCCGCCGACCTGCGCGTCGAGGTGCGCGGCGCCGAGAACATCCCCACGACCGGGCCGGCCGTCCTCGCCGCCAACCACGTCGGCTACCTCGACTTCACCCTGGTCGGGCTGGCCGCGGAGCGCCGCGGCCGGCTGGTGCGCTTCATGGCCAAGCGCAGCACCTTCACCAACCCGGTGTCCGGGCCGCTCATGCGACGGATGGGACACATCCCGGTCGAGCGCGACGGCGTGCTCGCGGGCGCGGTGGCCTACCGGCGGGCCATCCGCGCGCTGGAGGCGGGCGAGCTCGTCGGCGTGTTCCCGGAGTCGACGATCAGCCGGTCGTGGACGTTGCGGGAGTTCAAACCGGGTGCCGCGGCCCTCGCCGTCCGGCAACAGGTGCCGCTGATCCCGGTCGTCACCTGGGGTGGGCACCGGGTGGCGAGCGTCGACGGCCACGTACGACCGGAGCGGCACGTCCCGGTCACGGTCCTCGTCGGCGCGCCCGTCACCGCCACCACCCGCGACGAGACCGGAACGTTGCTGCGTGCAGCGATCCAGGAGTTGCTCGACACCGCCCAACGCGAGTACCCCGTCGACGGCGCCGGCCGGTGGTGGCAACCGTTGCACCTGGACGGCATGGCGCCGACCCGCGCGGAAGCGGCCGAACTCGAACGCGAGGCCGACCTCAGGGCGAGGGCGGGGCGGTGAGCTCCTCCACCTCGGAGCCGTCGGAGTCCTCGGCCAGCGTGCGGCCGTAACGGGCGAGAACCCGTTCCCGCAACTCGGCGTCCTCGCGGGGAACCGGTTCGAGGAACACGTCGGCGACGTCGGGCACGTCGGCCATGATCCGGTCGGCGACCCGCAGCATGGCCCGCTCCAGCTCGCCCGCGCCGAGCGTGTCGACGACGTCGACCCGCGCGCACACCAGCACCCGTGCCGCGCCGATCTGCATGGTCAGCAGGTCGACGACGTCGAAGATCTCGGGCTCGGCCTCAAGCCGTTCGCTGATCTCGCGCACCAGCCGCAGGGGGGCTTGCTGGCCGGTGAGCAGGCCGAGGTTGGTCCGCACCAGCGAGGCCGCGACGAACACCAGCAGCCCACCGATGGCGAGCGAGGCCGCGCCGTCCCAGATGCCGCTGCCGGTCAGCTGGTGCAGCAGCACCCCGAGCGCCGCGAGCGCGAGACCGATCAGCGCCGCGCTGTCCTCGAACACGACGCTCTTCACGGTCGGGTCGTCGGGCATCCGCAGCCAGCGGGTGACGGTGGTCTGGTCGCCGGCGGCCTCGCCGCGCGCCTGCTTGACGCCCTGACGCAACGAGATGCCCTCGAGGACGGCCGAGACCGCCAGCACGATGTAGTTGACCAGGGCGTCCTTGGCCGGTTCGTCGGCCTCGGTGACGATGGTCAGGATGCCCTGGAAGATCGAGAACGCCGCGCCGATCGCGAAAATGCTGACCGCGGCGATGAGCGACCAGACGTAACGCTCCTTGCCGTAGCCGAACGGGTGCACGCGGTCGGCGGGCTTCTCCGAACGCCGCACGGCGAACAGCAGGAAGACCTCGGTCGTGGTGTCGCCGAAGGAGTGGGCGGCTTCGGAGAGCAACGCCCCGGACCCGGTGAACAGACCGGCCAGCAGTTTGGCGATCGCGACGCCGAGGTTGGCGAGCAACGCCAGGACGACCGTGAGCGTCGACTCGCTCCCGCCGGCGTCCTGCTGCGGCGGGGAGTCGGACTCGGCGGGTGACGCGGGAGGGGAGGTGCTCACAGCATCGTTGTAGCCCCTGCTGAGCCCGCTCTCACCAACGCTGGCCGCTGCCTCCGGAGACCTCACGCACGGAAGGTCGGACGTCGGCGAGGTAGACGAGGGCCGCGATCACCGCGACGAGCAGGATCGGGTTGTAGAACGGGGTCGAGAGCCAGTCGCCGAGCAGCAGACCGATGAGCGCGGAGAGCACGAACGCGCCCAGCGTGATCGCGAGCCAGACCGGCTTGGTGAGCTTGTTGACCGCCGGGAACGCCTGCGGGTTGCGGGTCGCGCAGTCGACGAGCGCCCACAACTGGAGCACCAGCATGCCGAAGACCAGGAGCCGGTTGACCCACAGCTCGACGTCGGCGAACAGGTACACGCCGCCCAGGGTACGGATCCACGCCGCTCGCGTCGCCTCCGCGCACGACCGCGGGGAAGTCCACAGTCGGCGACGACGTGGCAGCCCGCTCGCCGACACGACGACGCCCCGCCGTCCGGTCGGGACCGGAGGGCGGGGCGTCGAGGTGTCGTGCGCGGTGCGGGGCGATCAGCTCGCGGACTTGGTCGCCTTCGTCGCCTTGCTGGCCTTGCGGGCCGGGGCGGCCTTGGTGGTGCGCTTCGCGGTGGTCTTCTTGGTGGCCTTGGCCGGGGTGGCCTTGCGCGCGCGGGTGGTCGCCGCCTTCTTGGCGCGAGCGCTGCGCTCGTTGCGGGCGCGGGTCTCCTGCGCCTGCTCGGCCGACCGACGGCGGGCGGGCTTCGCGGCGGCGTCCTCGACGGTGGCGACGCTCGCACCGACCAGGCCGGCCACCCGCTGCACACGCGGGTCGTGGCGCAGCTCGGTCACGACGGCCTCGCCGCGGGCGTGCAGGTCGGCGCGGGCCTCGGAGTAAGCCTGCTCGAGCCGCTGACGACGCGCCTCGGCGGTCTCGCGGGTCTTGTCGACGATCGCGCCGGTCCGGATGTCGGAGACGGTCGACTCGGCGGTGCCGGTGAGGTCCTGGAACCGGGCCGTGATCTTGTCGGCGGCGTCGGTCGCGGTGTTCTGCACCTTGGCGATCCGGCTGACGACCTCGACCGGGAGCTCCTGCAGGCGGGTGACCACACCGGTCACCACGGCGTCGACGGCACCGACGGCCGCGTAGACGTCGTAGCGGGCGCGGTCGAGGGCCTGGGTGCCGACCGCGGTGGCGGTCTCGGTGAGCGAACCCGCACGGGCGCCGGCACCGTCGATGCTCTCGTCGAGGGTCGAGCGGACCTTCGTGAACCGCTCGTTGACCGCGGTGCGGGTCTGGCTCAGGCCGCCGTTCACGGCGGTGCGGGTCTGGCCGATGCCGCCGTTGACGACGTTGCGGCCGGTCTCGACGGCCGCGTCGGCGTAGCTCTTCAGATCGCTGGTGATGGACATGGTCACTCCTCTCCGACGAGGTCGTCGGACTCGGTGGTGCGGGGACTCGGCGTGGTGTCGGCGGACTCCCGCCGGAACGACTCGTAGATCTCGACGAGCACGTGCTTGTGCCGCTCGGACAGCGACGCGTCGGCGAGGATCGCCGCCGTCACGTCGGTCGGACTGCGGGTCTCGAGCAGACCGGCCCGGGTGTAGAGCTGCTCGGCAGAGATCGACAGACCGTGGGCGATCTGCTGCAGGATCTCCGCGCTGGGCTTGCGCAACCCGCGCTCGATCTGGCTCAGGTAGGGGTTGGACACCCCGGCCCGCTGCGCGAGCTGGCGCACGGAGACCTGGGCGGCCTCGCGCTGTTCACGGATGAAGTGCCCGATCGTCTGGGCGGCCGCGGCCGGCGTGGCAGCACCCTTACGGGCCTGCTCCACCAGTCCGTCGATCTCCATGCAGAACACGGTGCCACGCCCTGCTAGCAGTTGCAAGCGGCCTGCTAGCAATCGTGAACGGGTTCACAAGCGTGGCGCTCCTCCACGCGGAGACGACCACGCAGCGGACTTTGGTGCGCCCGTCGGGTCGCGGAACGACCGGAAAGCGGACTTCTGTGGACCCGGCGCCGCACGCTGTGCTCGTCAGACGGCGCGTGGGGTCAGCGGTAGGTCTTGCCCGCGTGCGCGGGGAGGTCCGGGAGCTCGAACGGGGTGGGGTCGATCGCCGCGGTGACCGAGCCGACGGTGAGGGCGGCGTCGTCGGCGACGTTGCGCTTGAGGACGGCGAGGGCGATCGGGCCGTCCTCGTGGTGCTGGACGGCGGTGCCGAGGAAGCCGACGGCGCGGCCGTCGAGTTCGACGGGCGTCCCGGGCGCGGGCAGTTCGTCGGACTCCCCCGCGAGCTGCAGCAGCGCGAGGCGGCGGGGCGGGCGGCCGAGGTTGTGGACGCGCGCGACCGTCTCCTGGCCGCGGTAGCAGCCCTTGTCGAGGTGGACGGCCGGGCCGATCCAGAAGACCTCGTGCGGCAGCGTGCGGTGGTCGGTCTCGAACCCGAAGCGGGGTTCCCGGCGGGCGACCCGGCGGGCCTCGTAGGCCCAGGTCCCGGCGGCGCGGGCGCCGGCGTCGAGCAAAGACTGGCGCACGGCCGGCATCGACGCGCGCGGGACGACGAGGTCGAACTCGTCGGCGCGACGCTGCCGGACGAACCCGCCCCCGGCCAGGGCCGAGGCGCGCAGCTCACCGTCGGGCAGCGGCAGGCCGGCCGCGACCAGCACCTGCGGCGCGGTGGGGCCGAGGACCGCGAGCACCGCCCAGGAGGACGTGACGTCCGTGGGCTCGACCCGCAGCAGGAACCGCATCATCGACAGGTACTTGAGGACGGTCGGGGAGGTGTCGGGCTCGACGTCCAGCCACACCTGTCCACCCAGTTCGGTGACCCACCAGTGCTGCTCGACGTGCCCGTTCGGCGACAGGACGAGCGCCTGGGTGGCGTCGCCGTCGCGCAGGCCCGCCAGGTGCTGGGAGCTCACGGTGTGCAGCCACGACAACCGATCCTCGCCGGGCACGACCAGCACGCCCCGGTGGGACCGGTCGACCACGACCGCGCCGCGTTCGGCCGCGCGTTGCTCGCCGAACGGGTCGCCGTAGTGCGAGGCGACGGGGGCGTCGGGACCGGATCCGAGGACAGCTGTCACGAGGGCGCAACCGCGAGGCACTCCGCGCACTTCCCGAACACGGTGAAGTGGCCGCGGTCGAGTTGGAAGCCCCGGGTGGCGTGCAGCCGGTCGGCGAGATCGTCGACGAGGTCGGCGTCGACGTCGAGCACCCGCCCGCAGCGGTGGCAGACGACGTGGATGTGGTCGTCGTCGGCGGGGCGGTAGGACGGCGCCCCGTGCCCGAGGTGGGCGTGACGGACGAAGCCGAGTTCCTCGAGCAGGTCGAGGGTGCGGTAGACGGTGGTGAGGTCGGCGTCCGAGACCGTCTCGTGGATCTGCTCGGGCGTCGCGTGACCCAGGTGGCGGACGGCGGCGAGCACCTCGAGGCGTTGCTGGGTGAGCCGGAGGCCGCGGCCACGCAGCCGGGCCGCGAGCTCGTCGGCGACGGGCGGCTCGAGCGGCGCGACGGTGTCGGGCATGCGGTCAGCGTAGGCCGGGAGGGTGTGGAACGGCCCCCGAGCGGACACCTCGCAGATGACTGCGAGGAGGTCGGTGGACGAGGCCGACGCTCGGGGGCCGGATGACTGCCTGGAATTCGCCGGGCGCCTGTCTGGGGATCTCGCGAGCCGGTTGGCTCGGGGAACCTCGGGTGAGGCGCTCGAAGGATCGAGCAGCGGTCCAGACGGGCGACTAGCGGACAGTCACCTCACGAGTCCGTTGAGCATGCATTAACTGGACCACCTCCTCTCTCGTGTACGACGAGCCTACGACGGGATCCGCCGTCCCGCGAGGGGTTTCGTGGGCGTTCTCCGCAGGAGAACTCCACTGCCCGGTCGAGCTCGGCCGAGGGGGCCGACGCGGCGTTGGATGTGCCGGAGAACCGGGGTCGGCGGGGCCTGGCCAGCCGCGCGATCCCGCCTACCGCCGCCGCCGACCGCGTTCACGTGAACGCGGTCCGGGTGGGAGTGCGGGTTCAGCCAGCGGCAGATGTGCGGGAAACCGGGGTCGGCGGGGCCTGGCCAGCCCCCGATGTCCGCACATCGGCATCTCGACCGCGTTCACGTGAACGCGGGCGGACCGGGCGGGGCCGTTCAGGGCCGGTCGGACGTCTCCTGCTCGGCCACGACGTAGCGGCCGAGCCACGCGCGCAGAGCCGGGACGACCAGCTCCGGACGCCGGGCCCAGCGGAAGTGGTCGAGCGTCGCCTCACCCGGTGCGGGGGTGACGTGCACCGTCTCGACGCGGGCGCGCGGCAGCCACCGCAGCTGGCCGCGCACCGACCGGACCGGGCCGAGGTCGTCACCCTCGACGGTCACCGCGAGCACCGGGAGCTCGAGGGCCTGCAACGCGGCGACGTGCGAGCGGGGCGGACGTCCGGACGTCAGCGCGCCGGTCCGGGCGAGGCGGGCCCAGTCCCGGAGCACCCCGCGGGCCTCGCGGCCGGCGAACCCGACCCGGCGGCCGGGGAAGTGACCGACGACGAGCGCCAGCAGCAGCGCGGCCTGAGTGCGGAGCAGGTGCCGCGGCCCCCACGCCCGCCAGTGGGTGGTGCCGGACGCGACGAAGACGAGCCCGGCGACGGTGTCCGGGGCGTCGGCGAGGTAGGCGCTCGCGACGTGCCCGCCCATGCTGTGTCCGAGCAGCACCACCGGCGACGACGGCACCGCGGCGGTGACCGCCTGGACCGCGGAGCCCAGGTCGGCCGCGAGCTCGGCGTAGCCGAAGTCGTGGCGGCGCCCGGGGCGGCGGGCGTCCGCCGCGGCCTCGTGACCGCGCAGTTCGGTGACGGCGACGTGGAAGCCGGCGTCGCGCAGGGCGGCGGCGAACGGGGCGTACCACCCGGCCCGCATCCCCATCGCGGGAACCAGGACGAGCACGGGTGCCGACGCGCGGTCGGCGGTGTGGAGCGTGACGGTCGCGCGGCTGGCGTCCGGCCGGACGACGGTCAGCTCGCGCGGGGCGGTCACCGCTGGCCGGTGAACAACCGGAACAGGATGTAGACCGAGACGCCGGTGATGACCACGAACGTCGCGATCAGCAGGACCAGGTACGCGATCTCGGTTCCGCCCACGCCCCAGACCCTAACCGCTGCGGGCCGGGGACGACGACGGGCCGGCCGCGCGCTGTGAGGAATCCCGTCAGCGGTGCGACCGGCCCGGTCGGAGGTCCCTGTGGGGCCAGCGTGGCTCGGACCGGCTCAGTCCAGCGAGGCCGTCACCTCGACGAGGCCCGGCTCGAGCGGGTGCACCTCGCGGCGCACCGACCCCTCGCGCGACAGCACGGAGACCGTCCAGGCGCCGGGTGCGGCGAAGAACCGGAACTCGCCGCCCTCGCCCGAGACCACCTCGGCCACGAACTCGCCCGAGGCGTCGAGCAGGCGCACGTACGCGCCGGCCACCGGCGACCCGGACTTGGCCACCGTGCCGCTGATGACCGTCTCCTTCGACAGGTCGACGCCCGCCGGCAGGTCAGCGGTCTGCTTCGGGGGTGCGCACACGGCTCAGACGTCCTTCTCGACGGGAACGCCGACGAGGGACCCGTACTCGGTCCACGAGCCGTCGTAGTTCTTGATGTTCTTCTGGTCCAGCAGCTCGTGGACGGCGAACCAGCTGTGGCTGGAGCGCTCCCCGATGCGGCAGTACGCGATGGTGTCCTTGCCGAAGTCGACACCGGCCTCGGCGTAGATCGCGCGGATCTCGTCGTCGCTCTTGAAGGTGCCGTCCTCGTTCGCGGTCTTGCTCCACGGCACGTTCACCGCGCCGGGGATGTGACCGGCCCGCTGGCTCTGCTCCTGCGGCAGGTGCGCCGGGGCGAGCAGCTTGCCGCTGAACTCGTCGGGCGAGCGGATGTCGAGGAAGTTGCGCTCGCCGATCGAGGCGAGGACCTCGTCGCGCTTGGCGCGGATCGAGGTGTCCTGCTCCTTGGCGGTGTAGGTCGTGGCCGGGCGGGTGACCTCGTCCTTGGACAGCTCGCGGCCGTCGAGTTCCCACTTCTTGCGGCCGCCGTCGATGAGCTTGACGTTCTCGTGGCCGTAGAGCTTGAGGTACCAGTACGCGTAGGCGGCGAACCAGTTGTTGTTGCCGCCGTACAGCAGGATCGTGTCGTCGTTGCTGATGCCCTTGGCCGAGAGCAACGCCTCGAGCTGCTCCTTGCTGACGAAGTCGCGACGGACCGGGTCCTGCAGGTCGAGCTTCCAGTCCAGCTTCACGGCGCCGGGGATGTGGCCGCCGTCGTAGGCGGTGGTGTCCTCGTCGACCTCGACGAAGACGGTGTTCGGGGCATCGAGGTTGTCCTCGGCCCACTGGGTGGAGACGAGCACGTCGGCGCGGCTCATGGCAGATCACTCCTGTGTGAGTTGTGCGGGTGGGTGGTGACGAGCGGGCACACGGGTCCGGTCGGACGGACGGTGCGCGGGGTGCTGCGCGGGGCAGCGGAGGGGTGGCCTCAGGCGGCGACAGGTCGACACAGCGCGCTGTCGACCCGGCACAGGTCGACGGCTCGGCGCACGGTCAGCAGCGTGCGCACAGCGGTGGTCACGGGGCCGAGGGTAGCGGGTGCGGGGTCAGGAGCCGTCGATGGTGAGGTCGCGGCCACTGACGGCCACGTGCAGGCCGTCGGACCGGGGGCTCACCGACTGCAGCCGCAGCCCGTACGGCAGCGCCGGCAGCTTCACCCGTGCGTTGAGCTGGTCCTCGATGAAGTCCACGGCGAAACCCGGCAGCGACACGCCCGCGACCTTGATCTGGTCGACCGAGAGCACCAGGTCGTTGCCGCCGGACGCCGCGATCGTGCCCCGCGCGACGACGTCGAACGTCTTGTCGAAGAAGGCGACCTCCACCCGCACCGGCGCGGTGACCGTGAGCGTCCCGGCGTCCTCGGTGATCGTGAGGCCGTCGATGCCGGTCTGACGCGCGAACTCGGCGTACGGGATGACGACCCGGCCGTCGGCGGTGTCGACGGGGACGCTCCGGACCGTCCCGCCCAGCACGTCGGACAGCGGGACGTGCACCCCGCGCAGATCGGCGTGGAACGTGACGCCGTGCAGGTCGCCGAGGGTGAGCCCGGAGCCGTCGACCGTCACGTGCTCGTAGTCGCCTCGGACGGCCTGGGTGAGGAACGGGAAGCCGTCGAGCGTGACCCGCGGGGCGGACGTGAACGGAGCCTGCCCGCCCAGCTGCTCCGCGACCGCGTCCTCGGCGTAGGAGTGCGCGAGCCGGTCGCCGACCACGAGGCCCACGACGAGCAGCGCCGCGACCGCGAGCACCACCCACGGCCAGCGCCGCCGACGCCGTCGCGGCGCCGGGACGGAGGTGTCGACCACCCGGTGTCAGCCGCCGAGGGCGATGGTCAGCAGGTAGCCCACGGGCGCCGCGACGGCGAAGGCCCACAGGGTCGCGGCGACCGGCTGCAGGCGGGCCGGCCAGGCGGACGCCGGGGCGGTGTGGGCGTCGACCTCGACCAGCAGTTCCTCGGCCGCGAGGTCCTCGAGGGTGCGGCGGGAGCCGTCGGTGGACGCGCTGTCGCCGTCCGCCTCCACCGTCGGCTCGGTGGTCGCGACGGTGACCTCGTGCCGGATGAACGACGACCCCACCGCGATGAGGCCGACGACGACGCCCAGGGCGGCGCCGAGGAACGCACCGCGCTGGGGGCCGAACCCGAAGGCGTCGTGCAGGACGGCCCAGCCGGCGACCCCGCCCGCCACACCCGCGAGCAGCACCCCCAGCAGACCGCGGTCGACCGTCGGGTCGAAGCGCGGCACCGGGGCGACCAGGTCGCCCAGGGCGCCCAGCACCAGGGCCGCCCCGATGACCAGGACGACCGGCACCGCCGCGGTCGGCGAGGCCGCGCCCGGGTCGAGCACGCGGTGCTGCAGGACGATGACGCTCGCCAGGGCGACCACGGCGATGCCGAGCACGGCGATGTCGGAGACCGACTCGACCACCCGCACCCGGATCACGCCGCGCAGCAGCTGCGCCACGAAGACCGCGAGCACGAGCAGCCCGAGCGGGGGCACGAGCACGCCGAGCTGGTCGGCCGGGAACTGGACGGCGAGCACGTCGGCCGCGGCCGCGGCGAGGGTGGTGACCACGAGCCCGCCCCACTTGCCGGGGATCCGCAGACCGGTGGTCCAGGCGAGGATGAGCAGCCCCTGGGCGACGGCCACGCCGACGACCAGCACGTCGGTGGAGCCGCGGGCGGCGAGCCACAGGCCCAGCCCCGCGAGGGCGGCGACCACCGCCGAGACCAGCAGGCCGGCGGTGTCACGCCGGGCGACCGTCGAGGCGGGCGCGGCCGGTCCCGGTGTCGGGACGGCCGGGTCCGCGGCGGGGTCGGCGTCCCGGACCGCGACGTCGGCGTCGCTGCGGGCGTCGTCGCTCATCCCGTCATGGTGACACGGTGGGCGGCCCCGGACCGGCCGTACGGGGGACGCCCCGCCAGGGCCGCCCGGACCCAGACGTCGATCCGGTCGACGAGCTCGGGCGTCGTCGCCGTTTCCGCGTGCCCCATCCCGGGCTCGAGCCAGAAGGTGGCGTGCGGGGCCGCCGCCGCGAGGGCCTCGCCGTGCCGGACGGGGAAGTAGGTGTCGGCGTCGCCGTGGACGACCAGCAGCGGCCGGGGCGCGATCGCTGCGGCCACCTCGACCGGCGACTCGGGCAGGCGCTCCCACCCCGAGGTCAGCCGGGTGCCGGTGAGCAGGCGGCACAGCGCCCACCCCCGGTGGGTCTCGGCCGCCCAGTGCACGATCCGCATGGCCCGGGTGTGCCGCTCGTACCAGATCCCGGGCGAACTCACGCTCACGACGGCGTCGGCGTCCCCGCCCAGACCCGCGTGACGCAGGACCACGGAGCCGCCCATCGACCAGCCGGCGGCCACGACCGGGCCGTCCCAGCGGGCGCGGGCGTACGCCACCGCGGCCGCGAGATCGCGGGTCTCGACGTCACCGAGCGTCGAGCCGCCGCCGGAGTCGCCGTGGCCGCGGAAGTCGAATGCCACCACCCGGGCGCCGCGGCCGGCCAACCGCTCGCAGATGTCCAGCACGCGACCGGCGGACGTCGAACCGGTGAACCCGTGACCTACGACATACGTCGGGGCGTCGGGGGTCACCTCCGCGTGATCGCCGTCGGCGAATTCGTTGACGTCCTTGACGAATCCCGGCTCCCACGCCCGGCCGGCCAGCCGGACGCCGTCCTCGGTGGTCGTGGAGATCAACGTGTGGGGCACGACAGCTCTCGGATCCGGGGCCACGGTCCGATAGTCTCCGCCCAGCACTTCGTTCGTAGACCGGGGGCAACGACGCCCCTCCCGCCCACTGTCGCGGCCCTGCACGAGCCCGACGAAGATCCGGGAGGCCCACGTGGACCTCGTCCTGCTGACCAACGCCGTGGCGCCGACCACCGAGGTGCTGCCCGCCCTCGGCCTGCTCCCGCACCACGTCACGGTGGCCCCGCTGTCCGCGACCGCGCTCATCCAGCGCGAGGGCGGTGACGCGATCCTCGTCGACGGTCGCCGGGACCTCGCCGGCGCCCGCGGGCTCGCCCGGGTGCTGGCCGCCGCCGAGATCGCCGTTCCGGTCCTCGTCGTGCTCACCGAGGGCGGCCTGGTGGCGCTGTCCTCCGACTGGCAGGTCGACGACATCGTGCTCGACACCGCCGGCCCCGCCGAGGTCGACGCCCGCCTGCGCTTCGCGATGGGCCGCCGCGCCGTCACCACCGAGGTCGCCCCCACCGCGGTCCAGATCGGCGAGCTCGCCATCGACGAGACCACCTACACCGCCCGGCTCGGCAGCCGCACGCTCGATCTCACCTACAAAGAGTTCGAGCTGCTGAAGTTCCTCGCCCAGCACCCGGGCCGGGTCTTCTCCCGCTCGCACCTGGTGCAGGAGGTGTGGGGCTACGACTACTTCGGTGGCACCCGCACGGTCGACGTCCACGTGCGGCGCCTGCGCGCCAAGCTCGGCGTGGAGCACGAGGCCATGATCGGCACCGTCCGCAACGTCGGCTACAAGTTCGTGCGACCGGCGGGCTCCGAGAAGTCCGGCGCCGCGCTCGACGTCGGCGACCTCGACGACGCCGCCTCGCGCGAACTGTTCGACACGCTCTCCTAGCGTCGGGCCGAGCAGCTAGAGCCGGGTCGGGCGCCCGAACTGCGTCCGCACGCCGGGCGACCACAACGGGCGCAGGTCCGGCCGGGCGCTGAGGTCGAACCCGGCGGCAGCGGCCAGACCGTCGTCCAGCGTCTCGATCGTTGCTTCGTGCAACGGCCAGGGCTCGTGGGCGTTGGGGAACCACCGCGTCGACCGTCCGCGCCCCCGCAGGCTGAGGTCGTTGTGCATGCCCCACCGCATGGTGAGGAACTCCTCCAGCGGTGTGGGCGTGACGCGTTCACCGATGCGCACCGCGATCGAGGTGGCCGGGCCGCGGTCGGGCCAGCGGCGGGTCGAGCGGTACCGCACCGCGCCCTCGCCGCGCTCGATCCGCATCCGCGCCCACGTGTAGGGGATGCGCACGCCCCAGCGGGCGAGCAGCACGACCGCGAGGCGTGAGGCCTCGAGCGAGCGGAACACCACGCCGTGGCGGCCTTCGTCGTCGACCGAGTAGAGCCGGATGTTGGTCTCGGGGAACCACCCGAAGTACGGCACCGACAGCCGACCGGGGCCGGCGTGGGTCATCCGGAACGGGACCAACCCGACGTAGGTGGCACCGTCGGACCAGACGTCCGGCCGCGTGCCCGACGGCAGGTACGGGGCGACGTCCGCGGGATCGACCGCCCAGTGCAGGAACGTGAGCTCGGTCCAGCGCTGGTCGAACACCACCGGCCGGGGCAGCGGCGGCGGCGTGCGCGGGAAGGACGGGTCCACGTGGATGAGCCTGCCCGCGCCGCGGGTGCTTCGATCAGGGTGTGATCCGAACACGGGACCGACTCGACACCGCCGACGCACGCCGCCTGACCACGGCGCCCGACCTCTCCGACGAGGCGCGGGTTCGGTTGCAAGGTGCAACGGACGGCATCGTGCACCTGCTCGCTGACGACGGCAGCTACGCCCAGCTCGACACCCACGACGGCGCGCTCGAACTGGTCGCCACCGACGAGTCGACGGTGACCGAACTGGTGCAGCAAGCAACGGTCGAGCAGGGCGGGGACGTCCTGGTCTGGACCCATGCCGACGACGACGCCATCGCCCGCGCGGTGCGGAACCTCGACGCGACCGAGGAACGCGTGCTGTGGCGGTTGCGCCGCCCCGATGTCGACCTGCCACCGGCCCGGCCGTTCCCCGAGGGCGTCACCGTGCGGGCCTTCGAGGTCGGCCGCGACGAGGAGGCCTGGCTCGTGGTCAACGCCGCCGCGTTCGCGTCCCACCCCGAGCAGGGGCGCATGACCCTCGCCGACCTCGCGGCGAGGGAGGCGGACGACTGGTTCGACCCCGCCGGTTTCCTGCTCGCCGAGCGCGCGGGCGAGCTGCAGGGGTTCCACTGGACCAAGGTCCACCGCGACGAGGACCCCGCCGTCGGCGAGGTCTACGTGCTGGGCGTGGCCCCGGAAGCGCAGGGCACCGGGCTGGGCGGCGCGCTGCTCGACGCAGGTCTCGAGCACCTGCGTCGACAGGGCCTGGGCGTGACCGTCCTCTACGTCGACGACGACAACCCGGGAGCGGTCGCGCTGTACGAACGCATCGGGTTCCAGCGTGACCACCGCGACACCCGGCACCGCGTGCGCCCGGCCGCCCGGGCCTGACAGGCCGGGGCGCACCGTCCGTGCGCCTGTCGTTCACCCCTCGTTCACGTCGCCAGTCCCGACCGGTCACGTCGCGTGCCTACCTTCCGAGACAGGCTCCGGAGACAACGGAGCCGTCCACGACGAAAGGACTCACGCGAGTGAAGACCACACGGCTCGGCGCGGCGATCGCCGGCGCGGCCGCGATCGCCCTTGCCCTGACCGCTTGCGGTTCCGACAACAACAGCACCGGTGGTGGCGGCGGTTCCAGCGACAGCGCCTCCGGCGGCGGCGCCTCGGTCAGCTGCCCGGACGGCTCGTCGTCCATCAGCGGTGCGGGCTCCTCGGCCCAGGCCAACGCCATGGACCAGTGGATCACCGACTTCGCGGGCGTCTGCAAGGACGAGAAGGTCCAGTACGACGGCACCGCGGGTTCGGGCGCCGGCGTCACCAACTTCACCGGCAAGCAGATCGACTGGGCGGGCTCCGACGCCGCGCTCAACGCCGACAAGGGTGAGACCACCGCGGCCGAGGCCGCCTGCGGCTCGCCCGCGTGGAACCTCCCGATGGTCGTCGGCCCGATCGCCCTGGCCTACAAGCTCAACGGCGTCACCGACCTCACGCTGACCCCGAGCGTCGCGGCGCAGATCCTGCTCGGCAAGATCACCACCTGGAACGACTCGAAGATCGCCGCGATCAACTCGGGTGTCTCGCTCCCGAGCACCAAGATCACGGTCTTCTACCGCTCGGACGACTCGGGCACCACGAACAACGTCGAGAAGTACCTCGCGGCCGCCGCGCCCCAGGACTTCACCGACACCCCCGACAAGACCTGGAGCAACAACACGGGTGCGGTCGGTCAGGGCGTCAAGGGCAGCGCCGGCATCCAGCAGGGCGTGCAGTCGACCGACGGCGCCATCGGCTACGTCGAGTACTCCTACGCCCAGGAGGGCAACCTCTCGGTCGCCAAGATCGACAACGGCGGCGGCGCGGTCGAGCTGACCACCGACACCGCGTCGAAGGCCGTCGAGGCCGCGAAGGTGACC
Organism: Jatrophihabitans sp. YIM 134969; assembly: GCF_054456675.1. Lineage (NCBI taxonomy): Bacteria > Bacillati > Actinomycetota > Actinomycetes > Jatrophihabitantales > Jatrophihabitantaceae > Jatrophihabitans > Jatrophihabitans sp. YIM 134969. Next base: position 55,049 of record NZ_JBTJEQ010000018.1, on the reverse strand, counting down.
GGCACCGACGGTGACCTCACCCTGAGCCTCGACTACGCGACGAAGGAGGCGGGTGCCTACCCGCTCATCCTCGTCACGTACGAGATCGTCTGCTCCAAGTACGCCGACGCCGCCAAGGGTGAGGCCATCAAGTCCTTCCTCACCTACACGGCGGGCGACGGCCAGGGCGCGCTCGCGGACCTCGGCTACGCGCCGCTGCCCAGCGAGATCCTCACCCAGGTCCAGGCCTCGGTCGCGAAGATCGCCTGACGCTCGGACCCAGCGCGCCGCCGCCCGGCCCGGGACCCCTCTGATGCTCCTACGATCAGGGGATCCCGACCGGGCGGCGGTGCCGCGTCCGGACCTCGGTCCGCCCCCAGCAGTCCCCCACCACCTCGACCCAGACACGGAGTCGCAGATGTCCGAGACCCACACAGGTCCCGGCCGGGAGACGGCGCCCGCAGCGCCGGCCGCCGCGCCCACCGCACCTGCGGGGATCACCCCGCCCGACCCGTCCCAGCGGATGTCCGCCCGCGAACTCATCGAACTCGAGGCGGCGACCAGCGGTACCGCGACCGCGGTCGACGACGGCGGCGACGAACCGCCGGCGTCCGCGCAGGTGCTGCACAGTCCGGGCGATGCCGGACCCGGTGGCGGCGCCAGCGCGCAGTCCGGCCGGGTCCGCCTCGGCGACCGCCTCTTCGGCGGCACCGCCACCGCGTCCGGTGTCTTCGTGGTGCTGGTCATCGCGGCCGTGGCCGCCTTCCTGCTCATCAAGGCGTTGCCCGCCATCACCGGTGACGACGCCAACTTCCTCACGTCGCGCGAGTGGAACGTCGAGGGCAACCGCTTCGGCATCGCCGCCCTGCTGTGGGTCACGGTGATCTCGTCGGTCATCGCGATGGTGCTGGCCGTCCCCGTCGGCGTCGGCATCGCGCTGTTCATCACGATGTACGCCCCGCCGAAGCTGTCCGGCGCGGTCGCGCGGGTCGTCGACCTGCTCGCCGCCATCCCGTCGATCGTCTACGGCGTCTGGGGTCTGCTGGTCTTCGGGCCGGCCTTCAGCGAGCCGGTCAGCAAGGCCTTCCAGGCCGTGCTCGGCTGGATCCCGCTGTTCTCCGACCAGGGCCGCGCGGTGCAGACGATCTTCACCGCTTCGGTCGTGCTCGCGATCATGATCCTGCCGATCATCACGGCCGTCTCCCGCGACGTCTTCGAGCGCACCCCCCGCGCCAACATCGAGGCGAGCCTCGCGCTCGGTGCCACCCGGTGGGAGATGATCCGGATGGCGGTCCTGCCCTACGGCAAGGCGGGGGTGGTCTCCGGCGCGATGCTCGGCCTCGGCCGGGCGTTGGGCGAGACCATCGCCGTCACGCTGATCCTCTCGACCGTCGCCGACACCGCACCGTTCAGCTTCTCGATCTTCAACGGCGGCGAGACCTTCGCGTCGAAGATCGCCCTCAACGCCGGCGAGTTCAGCAACCCCGCCTCGACCGGCCCGTTCATCGCCGCCGGCCTGGTGCTGTTCGTCCTGACCTTCGTGGTCAACGCCGCGGCCCGGTTCGTCGTCTCGCGAGGAGTGAAGGCATGACCGCCACAGGAGTCGCCCCGCTGCGCACGGCGTCCCCCCTCGCCTCCGGCAAGGGGATGGCGAAGCGCAAGGCCAAGAACCAGGTCGCCACCGTCGTGGTCTACGCGTGCTTCCTGCTCGCGCTCATCCCGCTGGTCTGGCTGCTCTGGACCGTCGTCTCGCGCGGCCTGTCGACCATCCTGTCCCCGAGCTGGTGGACCAACAGCCAGGCGGGCATCAACTACCGCTCGGGTGGTGGCGGCGCGTACCACGCGATCATCGGCACGGCGGAGCAGGTCGCGTTGTGCACGGTCATCTCGGTGCCGATCGCGGTCATGGTCGCGATCTACCTCGTCGAGTACGGCCGCGGCCCGATCGCCAAGGTCACCACGTTCATGGTCGACGTCCTCACCGGCATCCCGTCGATCGTGGCCGCGCTGTTCATCTACGCCGTGTTCATCACGACCCTCGGCGGTGACCGCGCCGGCTGGCTGGTGTCGATGGCCCTGGTCATGTTGATGATCCCGGTCATCGTCCGGACCACCGAGGAGATGCTGAAGCTCGTCCCGAACGAGCTGCGCGAGGCGTCCTACGCGCTGGGTGTGCCGAAGTGGAAGACGATCCTGCGGATCGTCCTGCCGACCGCGTCGAGCGGCATCATCACCGGGATCATGCTGGGCGTCGCCCGCGTGGCCGGCGAGACCGCTCCCCTGCTGGTGCTGGTGGGCTACTCCAAGCTCATCAACTTCGACCTGTTGAACGGCTTCCAGGGTTCGTTGCCCGGCCTGATGTTTGACCAGGTCAGCCAGCTCGGCAACGTCCGGTACACCTTCGCGGCCGACCGGCTCTGGGGTACCGCGCTGACGTTGGTGCTGATCATCCTCGTCCTCAACCTGCTCGCCCGGCTGATCGCGCGCCGCAGCAAGCTCTCCTCCTGACGCACGCCTCTCTCGACATCAAGGGATCTGCCATGGCCAAACGCATCGACGTCAAGAACCTCGACATCTACTACGGGAAGTTCCTCGCCGTCAGCGAGGTCGAGTTCACCATCGCCCCCCGTTCGGTGACCGCCTTCATCGGGCCGTCCGGGTGCGGCAAGTCCACCGTGCTCCGCACCCTCAACCGCATGCACGAGGTCATCCCCGGCGCGCGGGTCGAGGGCCAGGTGCTGCTCGACGGCGAGGACATCTACGGCGCGCAGGTCGACCCGGTCGACGTCCGCCGCACGATCGGCATGGTGTTCCAGCGCCCCAACCCGTTCCCGACGATGTCGATCTACGACAACGTCGTGGCCGGGTTGAAGCTGCAGGGCGGCCGCATCCCGAAGAAGACCCTCGACGAGACCGTCGAGCGGTCGCTGCGTGCCGCGAACCTCTGGGAAGAGGTGAAGGACCGCCTCGGCAAGCCCGGCGCGGGCCTGTCGGGCGGTCAGCAGCAGCGGTTGTGCATCGCCCGCGCCATCGCGGTCGAGCCCGAGGTGCTGCTCATGGACGAGCCGTGCTCCGCGCTCGACCCGATCTCGACGCTCGCGATCGAGGACCTCATGCAGTCGCTCAAGGAGAAGTACACGATCGTCATCGTCACCCACAACATGCAGCAGGCGGCGCGGGTGAGCGAGCGGACGGCGTTCTTCAACCTCTCGGGCATCGGCAGGCCCGGTCAGCTGGTGGAGATGGACGACACCCAGCGGATCTTCTCCAACCCCTCCGACCAGCGCACCGAGGACTACATCTCGGGCCGCTTCGGCTGAGACCCCGTACGACGGCGAACGGCCCCGCACCGTATCGGTGCGGGGCCGTTCGGCGTCGCGAGGTTCCCGGACGGCGCGAACGCCGTGCCTCTCCGTCGTCAGGCGACCAGGCGCTGGTACTCCGGGTGCTGCTCGATGTACCAGGCCGCGTACCCGCAGGCGGGGTTGACGCGGCGGCCGTCGCGGGCGATGTCGGCCAGCGCGCGCTCCATCAGCTCGCCCGCGTAGCCCCGGCCCTGGACCCGTTCGTCGACCTCGGTGTGGATGATCGCGCGGACGTCGCCCTGATCGCAGTAGACGGCGAGACCGCGGACCTGACCGTCGAGGTGCAGCTCGTACCGGTGCTGCTCCACCCGCTCGACGATGGTCGCGTCGCCGCGGATGCCGGACGCGTCCTTGATGTCCGTTGTCGTGGTCACGTCTGCAGTGTGCCCTCGTGACGTGCGGCTCGTCACGCGTTGCTGACCTGAGCTTCACCCGGACTTCACCAGCGCGTCGCCCGCATACTCGACAGGTGATCACCCTGGAGCTCGCCCGCGCCCTCCGTGACGCCGGGTTGCGGTGGGTGCCGACCGCGGGCGACCGGTTCACCGTGGTCGACCGCGACATGGACGCCGACGTGTTCGTGCTCGCCGACATGACCGTCGAGGTGCACCGGCCGCCGACCGCGGGCGGGGACACCGTCATCGGCTTCAACGGCACCACCGAGTGGGCCCTGGACTCCGTCGACCAGACCGACGCCGTGTGGCTGCCCGCCGAGGACCAGCTGCGCGAGCGGTTGGGCGAGGCGTTCCGCCGGCTGGACCGGCGCGCCGACGGCACCTGGGCCGTCACGCACCTGGCCGCGGGCGACGAGGCGGTCAGCACCGCGGACTCCGCCGCCGACGCCTACGCCCGGGCCGTCCTCACGACCCTGACCGGCGGCTCTCAGCCCTGATGCGTGGGGCGCCCTGACGGCGGCAGCTCCCGGCCGTCGAGGCTGAAGTCGCACCACACGACCAGGCCGTCGGACGTCGGTTCGGCCTGCCAGATGTCGGCGAGCTGGTCGACGATGAACAGGCCCCGGCCGCTCTCGGAGGCGGTGGAGGGCAGGCGTGGCGAGGCCGGCGGGCGGAACGCGGCCTCTCCGGGTCGGCGGCTGCGGTCGGCCACGACCAACCGCACGACGCCGTCGAACTCGTGCAGCTCCACCTCGAGCTGCGGCGAGCTCGCCGGCGCCCGCTCGCCGTGCACGACCGCGTTGCTCACCAGTTCCGAGAGCACGACGGCCAGCCGGTCGCGCAGCTGCGACCGGGCGGCGGAGTCACCGGCCGCAGGTCCCCACCACGAGGTCAACCACTCGGCCATCAGCGCCCGCGCCCGCCGGGCCGCACCACGGTCGGGATGCAGTCGGGCCGTCCCGGTCAGCACCGCGCCCGGCCGGGTCGCGGCGGACGGTCCCGCCGTGACGGGGTCGTCCGGCAGCTCGGTGCCGTCGGGTTCGGTGGTGTCGCGCACGGTCGGGCGTCTCCCAGGTGTGTGAACAGTGCGCGGGGGGACGCGACTGACTCGCTCGAACGGCATCCTGACACGGACGACGACCCCTCACCACACGACACGAGGGGACGGGCTCCACGGTCTGCGTCGCCAGGTGCGCGTGCGTCCGGGAAGATCGCTGCACTGCGTGATCGGCGTGAGGTCGGTCCGACGGCGAGGGGACCTGGTCGACGGCATGGCCGGCTCGGGAACGACGGGCGCGACGGGCACGTCGCTGGCGACCCCACCCCGCAGCCGGTTGCTGCCCGGGGCGAGGCGGACCGAGTCCGGCGAGGTCGTCCGCAACGCCTCCCGGCGGACCGAGCACAGCGCCGTCTGGTCGTGGCTGGTCCTCGGCGGCACCGTCGCGGCCGGCGTGCTCGGTGCGCTCCTGGTCGCCCTCGCCGTCCGCCGGGCCGGGCACGGCGGGAGCGGGACCGCGGCGTTGACCTGGCTCGGGCTGGCCGTCGCCGTGCTGCCCGCCGCCCTGGTCGTTTGCGCCCGCGACGCCACCGCCGCCGCCCGGTGGACCGCGCTCGCCACGGTCGCGGTGGTGACGCTGGTGCCGGTCGGGCTGCGCTCGGGCGCGGGTCCGACGACCACCGGTGACCTGCTGCGCTACGCCCAGCTCGCGGACCTGCGCCTCGGCGGCCGCCTGCTGCCCGACCGACTGCCCGCCGTCGTCACCGACCAGCCGGGCCTCGCCGCGCTCACCACCGCCGTGTGGCGCGTCTCGGGGCTGACGGTCTGGCACAGCGCGCTGGTCGTGGTCGCCGTGGCGCACGTGACGGCCGTGGTCGGCGTCCGCGGCCTCGCCCGGGCGCTCGGACTCGGCGAACGCACCGCGGTGCTGGCCGCCGTCGTGTGGTCGGTCGGGCCCGCCGTCCTCGTCGCCACCTCCCGGGTCAGCGGCACCACCCTGGGCCTGGCGCTGCTGCTGTGGGCGCTCGCCGCGGTCGTGCAGGCGGCGACGGCCGCCACGCCGGCCCCCCGCCTGGCGTGGACGGTCACCGGCGTCGGCCTCGCGGCCGCGACCGCCGTGTCCGACCTCGCCGCGGCGTGGACCCTGGTCGGGCTCACCCTGCTGGTCGGCGCCGTGACCGCGGGGGTCACCGCGCCGCCGGTCGCCGGGCGCGACGTCCGCCGGGCGTGGTGGCCGGTCGCGGTCGGCGTCATGGCCGTCACCGTGCTGTGGTCGGTCGCACCGCCCGGCCGGTCGGTCCTCGGCGACCTCGCGGGCCTCGGCGCCGAGCACCACCGGGTGTGGCCCACCGGCCCGGTCGAGGTCGCCCTGGCCGTCCTCGCGGTCGTCCTCGGCCTCGCGCTCGCGGGGCTGGGCGCGTCCCGCCTGCGTGGCCGGTTGAACGAGACCGGACCCCGGCTCGGGCTCGTCGTCGGCGCCCTGTTCCCGATCTCCCTGCTCGGCCTCGCCGCCGCCCCGACCGCCACCCTCGCCGTCCTCCTCTGGCCGGTGCTGACCGCAGCGCTCGCCCCCTTCGTCGCGGCGGGGGTGCTCGTGGTGTGGGACCTCGGCGCCCGCCGCACCCGTTCGGCCGCCCCCGAGCGCTCGGTCTCGGGGGCGCTGCGCCACGCCCAACGCGACACCCGCGCGGGAGTCGTCGCCCGCTCCGGCCCGCCGCGCACCGTTTCGCCCGACGGCCGGGGCGGCACCACACCCCCGACTCCCGTGCGCCGCGACCGGCGGGTGCCCCTGCCCGTCGCCGCGATCGGCGCGGTCCTGGCCGTGGCCCTGGTGACGCCCGGCGCCACGGCGGCCACCACGCCGTCGGCCGCCGAGCCCAGCGGCCCGGTGGTCGCGACCGGCACCGCCTCGACCACCGAGGTGCTGGCGGTCGCGGCCCGGCTGGCCGACCTCGCCGGCCCGGACTTCCGGTTCGCCGCCTCGGACCCGGAGTTCGGCGCGGTGGTCGCGACCCTCAGCGGGGGGACGCTGGTGCCCGGTGTGCTGCCCGCCACCCGCGGTGCGGCCGACCTGCCGGGCTCGCTGCGCGACGCGGACGTCGGGTGGCTGCTGGTCACCGACGCCGTCGACGGCGCCACCCCCGTCGACGGCGCGTCGCTCGCCCTCGACCCGGGTCTCGTGCGGGTCCTCACCACGCCGTCGGCCACGGTCTACCGGGTCCGCCCGGCCGTGCCGGGCGCCTCCCGCGGGTCCGACTCCCCCTCCGTCGTGCCGGCGGCCGGCTCGTGACCGACCACGCGGAGACGGCCCCGCGCCCGAAGCTGCGGGAAGGCGGGGCGTCCGACCACCGCTCCCCGGCCGCCGCCACCTCGACCGCCCCGACCGACGGGCGCACGGTCCCGCTGGGAGCCGTCGTCCTGGTCGGGCTGGTCGTCCTGCTGCTGCTCGCCGCGTTCCGCCCGGGTGGGGTCGCCGCCGTCATCGGGGTGCCGCTCGCGGTGGTCCTGCCCGGGGCCGTCCTGCAGCCCCGGTTCCTGCCCGGCCTGCACACCGACCCGGTCACCCGGTGGTGTCTGCGCGGAGCCCTCTCGCTCGCGGTGTGGGCGCTGGTCGGGCTCGCGGTCGGGGCGGCCGGCATCCCGGTGCGCTCGGTGTGGCCGGTGGTGGTGACGGTCGTGCTGGTGGCGGCCGTCGTGCTGGGCGATCCCGACGCCCGTCAGCGCCCGGGCGTCTCGGTGCGGGGGGCGGTCGGTGGCGTCGCCGTCCTCGTCGTCGTGACCCTCCTCGCCCTCGGTGCCCGCGGCCTGGTCGCCCTCACCGACCGACCGCCCGGCCCCGGCGGCGGCGCGCCCTCGGTCGTCGCCTCCTTCGCCGACCCCACCGTCCCGCTGGCACTGGCGGCGACCGGGGCCCGCGCGCGGGTCGGCGTCGTGCTCACCAACACCGGCAGTGACGCCGTCACGGTCACGGTCGGCGGGCGGGTCGGGGCCGCCCTGCCGTGGAACCCCACCACGGTCGCGGTACCGGCCGGCGCCACCCGCACGGTCGAGGTGGTCGGGGGCGTCCCCGTGTGTTCGGACCCGCAGCAGGCCGTCGTCACCGTCGTGGGGGCGGGTGACGTGCCGCCGCTCTCGACCGTCGTGCCCGGCGCCGCCGGTGGCATCGCCTGCGCTAGTCCTTGACGTCCTTCGCGGCGAAGACGGCCCAGGCGGCGGCGAGCGCGACCACGACGTAGACGGCCTGCAGCGCGATCCCGCGGTCGACGTTGCGCCAGAGGATCGGGTCGCGGAACAGGTCGACGAACGACAGCCAATACCGGGTCGGCAGGTAGGGCTGCAGCGGCCGGGCGGCGTCGATGGTGAGCAGCAACGACGACCCCACGAGGAACGCGAGCGCCCCGAGGGTGGCCGAGAGCGGCGAGTCGGTGAGGGTCGACAGGAACAGCCCGATGGCCGCGACGCCGAGCATCGAGAACGCGACGTAGCCGATGGCGAGCAGCGTGCGCACCAGGATCTGACCCTGCGTCAGCGTGGTCCCCGAGATGCTGGCCGTGCCGGCTCCCGTCGACGTGCCGAACAGGGCCGTCCCGATGAGGTAGCCGGTGCCCGCCACCACCACGACCGCGACGACGACGAACACGAACACCGTGACGAGCTTGGCGACCAGCAGCCGGGTCCGCCCGACCGGTCGCGCCAGCAGGTACCGCAGGGTGCCGGTCTGGGCCTCCCCGGCGATGGCGTCGCCGGCGATGACCGCGACGGCGATCGGCAGGAACAACGGCAGCACGATCGCGAGCGCCGCCACCGAGAACAGCGCGCCGTTGTTCAACACGGCTGACAGGAAGGCGGGTCCGGTGCCGGGGCGCGGGGCGAGGCGGGTGAACGAGAGCAGCACGGCCACCAGCGCCGGCAACGCGACCAGCATGAGCAGGGTCAGCCAGGTGCGCGGGCGCCGGGCGAGCTTGCCCAGCTCGACGGCGATCACCGGGACTCCCGCACGTCGTCGAGCCGGTCGACCGAGGTCGGGGCGCTCGCCGCGGCAGCCGGGCGGTCGGTGCGGGCGAACTCGGCCGGGCGGTCGCCGGATCCCCGGGTGGCGGCCAGCACGACCTCCTCGAGCTTGCGGCGGTGCGCCGTCAGGCCGCGGACCCGGACCCCGGCGTGGACCAGGTCGGCGTTGAGGGTGGGGACGTCGTCGCGGGCGACGTCGGCGACCAGCCGGTCACCGTCGCGTTCGACCAGCCGGCGCCCGAGCAGGTCCGCGGCGGCGTCGGCGTCGTCGGTGCGGATCTCGACCCGCCCGGTCGGCGCCTCGATGACGGCCAGGTCGTCCTGCAGCACCAGCCGACCCCAGTCGAGGACCCCGATGCGGGTGCACAGCTGCTCGACCTCGGCCAGCAGGTGACTGCTGACCACGACGGTGGTCCCGGCCCGGTTGAGCTCGACGAGCAGGTCGCGGATCTCGTGGATCCCCTGCGGGTCGAGGCCGTTGGTGGGCTCGTCGAGGATCAGCAGCCGCGGCGTGCGCATCAGGGCGCCGGCGATCCCGAGCCGTTGCCGCATCCCGAGCGAGTAGTTCTTCACGGGCCGGCGGTCGACGCCCGCGAGGCCGACCTGGGCCAGGGCCTGCTCCACCCGTTCCCGGCGGGCCCGCCGGGAACGCGCGGGTGCGGTCCGCCCGGGGATGTCGGGCTCGCGGACCCCGGACGCGTCGAGCAGCGCGAGGTTCGACCGGCCGGACAGGTGCCCGTACGCGGCGGGCGACTCGATGAGCGCGCCCACCTGCGGCAGCACCTCGCGCGACGCCCGCGGCATCGGCCGCCCGAGCACCTCGATCCGTCCGGCGGTCGGGGCGACGAGGCCGAGGAGCATGCGGACCGTCGTGGTCTTGCCCGAGCCGTTGGCGCCGAGGAAGCCGTAGACGTCGCCGGCGTGCACGTCGAGGTCGATGCCGTCGACGGCGGTGATCCGTCCGAAGCGCTTGACCAGTCCTTCGGTGCGGATCACCCGTCGAAACCCCCGTACGTCGCGAGTTGGTCCGCCGCGGTCTGCAGCGTCTGCGGGGTCACGGTCCCGGCCAGCAGCCAGAACCGGCCGCCGCCCTCGGAGGTGGTGACCAGCAGGTTGAGGGGGCCGACGCCCAGGGTGAGCCGTCCGGTCGCGGGGTCGACGGTGGCGGCGTCGGCGAGTTGGGCGCGGACGCCGCCGGCGAAGCGCTCCAGCAGCGGCACGGCGACCAGCTCGGTGACCCCGCGGCCGTAGACGCCGACCGCGCCGAGGCCCGGCGTGCGGTCGCTGCGGTCGAGGCCCGCGAGCGTGTCGGGTGGCCGGACCCGCGAGTAGACGTTGACGGCGTTCACCAGGTCGGCCTGCCCCGGGTCGGTCTGGCGCCGCACCTCGGCGCCCGCGGGCGGGGTGAAGGTCACCTGCTCCTGCGTCGGCGCGGTGAGGTCGACGTCGAGGAACGTCGACGACATCGCGGGAAGCGATGCGCCGCGGCCGACGACGTCGACCCGCAACGGCACCCCGGTGGCGACGTCGGCCCAGACGTCGACGTGGTCGACGGTCGACGCGGACTCCGCCGGACGGATCCGCAGGCCGAGGGTGTCGCGCCCCGCGATCTCCCGCCCGGGCAGTCGGCTCGCCTCGTCGGGTCGGGCCTCGCTGAGCAGGCGGGCGCCGAGCGTCGGGGGCAGCAGGTCGGCGAGTTGGGGCAACCGGACGGGGATGTCGGGCGCGAGCGGCGTGAAGGTGGCGCGGGCCTTCTGGTAGTCCCACTGCCAGCTGCCGCCGGGGTCACGGATGGTGTCGATCTCCCCGACCGGGTTCAGCTGGTCGACCCGCCAGGCGAGCGGCCCGCTCCACCACGCCCGCGCGGTCGCCGTGGAACCCGCGAGGTCGACGAGGTCGGAGAACACGTCGGTGACCGGCAGGGCGAGCCCACCGCGTGTCTCGGCCAGACCCGACCACGGGGTGGCGCGGGCCGCCTGCACGCGGGCGAGTACCTCGGATGCGGAGACGTCGGCGGTGCCCGCGGCCGGGCGCGCCTGCCACCGGCCGACCGCCCACGGCGTGAGCGCGAGCAGGACGACGAGGACGGCGGGCACCGCCCACCGCACCGGCCAACTCCAGCGACTCACACCACAGGCTACGAACCGAGGGCGGGGAACGGTTCAGGTCGGGGGCGGATGCTCAGGCAACGCCGCGGTGGGCGAACTTCCCCCGGGGAGACGGGTCCCCTGGAAAGCAATCTGGTCGACGAGACACTTCTGGCACCGAAAGTTGCTGGCAAGTTCCTGCCAAGGGACCGACGTTTAAAGCTGTCACGCTCCCGATTCAGCCGAATTCGTCCGGTGTCAGGCCGCCGTCCGGATCCGGTTGCGGCCGTCGTTCTTGGCCTCGTAGAGCGCCGCGTCGGCCCGGGCGAGCAGGTCCTCGAGGGCGTCCCCGTGCTCCGGGTGCGCCGCGACACCGATGCTCACGGTGATCCGGACGGACTCGCGCACGGACGACGCCTCGCTGTCGAGCGGCGCGCCCGCCGGCCCCACCACCCGTGGCGCGACCGGGGCGACGCGCATGGCCTCGATCCGCTGGCGCAGACGCTCGGCGACCTTGCAGGCCTCGGAGGCGTCCGCGCCCGGGAGGAACGCGACGAACTCCTCGCCCCCGAAACGCGCCACCTGGTCACGGTCACGGAGCATGCCGCGCATGCACTCGGCCACCGACCGCAGCACGGCGTCGCCGGTGAGGTGGCCGTAGGTGTCGTTCACGCGCTTGAAGTGGTCGAGGTCCACGACCATGACGGCGGCGGGCACGGACCTCGCCTTGGCCCGTTCGAGGTCGCGGTCGACGAGGTGGTTCCACGCGGCCGTGTTGAGCAGGCCGGTCTTGGCGTCCTCGCTGGCGGCGGACTCCAGGTGGTCGACGAGGGCGATGCGTTGCAACAGGACCAGGATCGGCACCGAGAGCAGCGCGAGCCAGATGTCGAAGGTCATCGCCACCCCGACCAGCACGCCCAGGGTGAGGGTCGCGAACTCGACGAGGTTCTCGGTCGCGGTGCCGACCAGGTTCCGCAACCGCCGCTCACCGCTGCTCAGCGCGATCACGATGCCGACGATGGCGGTGTTGAGCGCCGCGAAGGCCACCACGGCGACGGCGACGACGAGAGGGGCCGTCATCGCGGCCGAGCCGGTGCCGCGGACGTCGAGCGCCCCGGTGCGGTCGACGAGGGTCGCGACGGCGGCCGCGGGCAGCAGGGCCGCGGCGGTGTTGAACGCGACGCGCGCGACGGGTTTGCCGTTGCCGATCCGGCGGCCCTGGTACTCCTGGTGGGCCTGGGTGAGGGCGATGACGCCCGCGACCAGCACGATCGGCAGGTTGACCGCGGCGGCGATGACCCAGACCGAGTCCATCATCACGTACGGGCCGGACGCGGTCCGCCGGCGGATGAGCTCGACCCGGCGGGCGAACAGGTCGTAGCTGACGGCCAGCGCCGACAGCACGGCGAAGGTCCGCAGGTCGGTGCTGTCGACCCGCTGGGTCCACGCCCCGGCCGCCGCCACCGCGACGCCGACGACGATGACCAGGCCGACGTACCCGTTGACCGCGAGGCGCGACGGCGCGGAGGTGCGTCCGCCGTCCTCGCCCACCGTCACCCCGTCAGCATCGCAAGGCCGCGCGTGCACCGCCACCACATCGCCACCCAGGACCGGAATCCCTTGCACACGTGAGGCTGGCATGAGGTGGGGCCGCTTCGTGCCAGGTGGTCAGGACGGCGGGCGGAAACGGTCATGATCGGTGCATCCCAGGCACGTACCACTCCGGTCGACGACGGACGCCGCTCGTCGACACGGGGCTCTTCGTGCCGGGCCGCACGGAATTGCCCCTTCGACCCCCCGCGGAGACGTGATGACCAAGAACTGGTGACGACCGGACCGACCCCCCGACCCCCGACGACGACGAGGACTCGAGCCGTGACCAAGAACTGGTGAACCCCCACCCGACCGTGACGACCGTTCCGACTTGGACGACCTGGAGGACCCCGTGACCAAGAACTGGTGAACCCGCCACCGCAGCCCGCACGACCACGAGACGCCGAGGAGACCTGACGTGACCAAGAACTGGTGACCGCCCGGAGTGCCCGGAGACCCCCGACCCCTGCACTGGAGACCCCGCGATGACCAAGAACTGGTGAACCACCGCGCGACCCGCTCGAGGCGGATCCCGCGCCACGCTCGACCCGAACGGCCCGATCGAACGGCCGCTCCGACAGACCAGGCCGCTCAGGCCCGCTCGTCCACCGCCGCCTCCGGCTGGCCCTGGACGGGCACCGCGCCACCCGGGGCCTCGCCGGCCGAGGCACCGCGACGCCGTACGCGTGACCACGACACCGCGAGCCACGCCGCCCACCCGGCCCCGACCAGCGCGAAGAGCACGATCGCGTCGATGGGCTCGCTCGCCTCGGCCACGACCCCGCCGAGCAGGACACCGACGCCCTGCGCGGTGAGCATCGCACTGATGACCAGACCCATGGCCTGGCCGCGGCTGCTGTCCGGGACCTCCCGGACGAACGCCACCGACGCCGGGATCTGGAACACGCTGAAGATCCCCGCGAGGGTCCACAGCAGGACCGTCACCCACAACGAGGGGTGCGCGAGCATCGGCACGAGGATGAGGCCGGGCAGGATCGCCATCGCCGCCATCGAGCGGTGACGCAGCGACTCGGGCACGATCCGGATCAGCAGCCACGCGCCGAGCGCGGAGCCTGCCGAGTCGCAGGCCATGAGCAACCCGACGGCCGCACTGCCGGCGCCGATCGAGGCGGCGTACGGCGCGGCGAGGCCCTCCGGGACGACGTACACGCCGGACAGCAGGGCCAGGCTGACGAAGATCCGCAACGAGGGCGAGCGGACGATGATCGACGCCGCCTGGGTCGTCCCGCGCAGGTAGTCGCGGAAGGCGCCCTCGTGGTGGCGCTCGCGTTCGGGCACCGGCCGCGGCTTGACCCAGATCCACACGGTGAGCGCGCCGATCGCGAACGTCACGGCGTCGACCGCCAACCCGATGCGGGGGTTGGTCCACGCCACGAGCAGCCCGCCGAGGCCGTACCCGATCAACTGCGCCGCCTGGACGGTGATCGTCCGCAACGCCGTCCCGACCTCGTAGGCCTCCCCCTCGAGCACCAGCGGCAGCAGCGCCGTCTGGGCGGCCCGGAACGGTGAGTCCAGCAGCACGGCGAAGAAGACGAGGACGGCGACGGCGGGCAGCGGGAGGAACGGCAGGGCCATGCACGCCACGAGCAGGGTGCGGACGCTGTCGATGCCGACCATGAGGCCGCGGCGCGGCACCCGGTCGGCGAACCCGGACAGCAGCGCCCCGCCGATCAGCGTCGGCAGGAACGTCAGGGCGAAGACCGCGGCCGAGGCCAACGCGGAGCCGGTCTCGCCGTAGACCAGCAGCGACAACGCGACGCGCGAGACCTGGGTTCCGATGGCCGAGATGGTGTCGGCGAACCACAGGGCCCGGAACTCGCCGCTGCGCAGGGCCAGGCCGAACTTCACCGCCGAAGCGCGACCCTCGGCCACGCCGGGCGTGGGGTCGAGAGCGGGGTCGTCGTCGGGCGTGGCCGAGGGCCGTACCGCGGAGCCGGGGGTCTCCGGATGACTCACTACCTGTTCCGCCTCGTGACCAGGCCCGGGGATTGGATCCCGCACCCCCCAGGCGGCTGCCACGACGACCGGGCGGACCGTGGCCTGGCAGAGCCTAGGACATCAGGGACATTCACGGAAACGCCGGTGCGGCGCGATCATCGGTGATGCCGGATCGTGATGCCGACGGCCGACCGGAGTCTCCCGGCCTGGAACTGTGGTGCGCCCGAAGGGATTCGAACCCCTAACCTCTTGATCCGTAGTCAAGTGCTCTATCCGTTGAGCTACGGGCGCAACGATCGGCCAGTCTAGCGGGCGGTGCCGACCGGTCCGGTGCGGGGGCCCGGGTCAGCGACGGTGGCGGCCGCGTCCGGCCGCGGCGGCCGGGATCCACGCCAACATCAGCGCCAGCACCGCCGCGCCGGCGTGGGGGTGGCGCGCGCGGTCGTCACGACGGTGCCGGCCGACGTAGTCGCCCGACGTGCCGACGTCGGTCGGTTCGGCGGCGGCGTGCTGGGCCCCGCCCCCGACCATGCCGCGGGGTGGCCGTGCCACTGCGGTCATGCGATCACCTCGCCCGACTCCGGCCCACGCACCGACGCGCACGGGATCCGACGCCCAGCGTGGTGGGTGGGGCAGGTGTGACGAGGGAGGCGCGCCGGTGATCGACTCCGTCCGGGCGCACCCGGTCGCGGCACACCGGTACGAGCGTCGGCGGGGTGTGCCGTACCCTTTCCGACGCACTGGTCAGCAGGTCTCGACCCGCCGACCGTGTTGGAGGCTTCGCCTAGTCTGGTCTATGGCGCCGCACTGCTAATGCGGTTTGGGTCTCAAGCCCATCCCGGGTTCGAATCCCGGAGCCTCCGCCCTGTCCGCCGCTGGTGCGACGCCCCGCTCCGCGAGCGCCGCACAGCTCATGCGGTTTGGGTCGGGGGCCCATCCCGGGTTCGAATCCCGGAGCCTCCGCCGCTTTCCCCAGGGCAGCGTCAGCACTCGATGACGTTCACCGCGAGCCCGCCACGGGCCGTCTCCTTGTACTTCACCTTCATGTCGGCGCCGGTCTCGCGCATGGTGCGGATGACCTTGTCCAGGCTCACCACGTGCCGGCCGTCGCCGCGCAGCGCGATGCGGGCGGCGTTGACCGCCTTCACCGCGGCCATCGCGTTGCGCTCGATGCAGGGGATCTGGACCAGCCCGCCGACCGGGTCGCAGGTCAGCCCGAGGTTGTGCTCCATGCCGATCTCGGCGGCGTTCTCGACCTGGTGCGGCGTGCCGCCCATGACCTCGGCGAGCCCGCCCGCAGCCATCGAGCACGCCGAGCCGACCTCCCCCTGGCACCCGACCTCCGCGCCGGAGATCGACGCGTTCTGCTTGTAGAGCACGCCGATCGCCGCCGCGGTCAGCAGGAAGCGCAGCACGCCCTCGTCGGTCGCGCCCGGGACGTAGCGCCGGTAGTAGTGCGCCACCGCGGGGATGACGCCCGCCGCGCCGTTGGTCGGGGCGGTGACCACCCGGCCGCCGGCCGCGTTCTCCTCGTTGACCGCGAGCGCCCAGAGGTTGAGCCAGTCCATCGCGCCGAGCGGGTCGTCACCGGGCGTCTCGAGGCACAGGTGGCGGTACAGCGCGGGCGCACGGCGCGGCACCTTGAGACCCCCGGGCAGCGTCCCCTCGCTGGCGATGCCGTGGGCCACGCAGTCCTGCATCGCCGCCCAGATCCGGCGCAGGCCGGCGTCGACCTCCTCGGCCGATCGCCACGACAGTTCGTTCTCCGCCATCACGCCGCTGATCGGCAACCCCGACTCGCGGCACCGCACGAGCAGGTCCGCGCCGGTGTCGAAGGGGCGGCGCACCGGCGTGGAGTCCTCGACCACGCGAGCCGAGTGCTCGTCGACCACGAAACCACCGCCGACCGAGTAGAACTCCCGCTCGCGCAGCACCACGTCGTCCGCGCCGAACGCCTGGAACACCATGCCGTTGGGGTGGAACGGCAGGGTCTTGCGCCGGTGGAGCACGAGATCGTCGTTGCTGAGTGCAACGGTCGTGCCGTCGGGCAGCCGGAGTCGCCCGGTGGCGCGCACCGCGGCCAGCCGGTCGGCCAACGACGACGGGTCGACCGTCTCGGGTTCGTCGCCCTCGAGGCCCGCGACGACCGCCCGCTCGCTGCCGTGGCCGTGACCCGTCGCGCCGAGCGAACCGAACAGCTCGACGTGCAGACGGTGGACGTCCCGCGCCAAGCCGTCCTCGACCAGGGAGCGGGTGAACCGCGCGGCCGCCCGCATGGGCCCGACCGTGTGCGAACTGGACGGTCCGATGCCGATGGAGAACAGATCGAACACGCTGACCGCCACGCCCCCATCCTGCACCCGGACCTACACTCGCGGCCCGTGGCAGTCGTGCGGACCGCGGAGCACCCGGGTCGGATCGTGTCGGCGACGTCGCTGACGCCGTTGATGCGCCGAATCGTGGTCCAGGCCCCGACGTTGCCCACTGCAACGTTGCTCCAGGACGTCGCCGTGGTCCTGCCCGACCCCGAGGAACCCGACCGCCGCACCATCCGGCGTCGGTACACCGTGCGGGCGGCCGACCCCGCCGCGCACACCCTGGCCCTCGAGGCCGTGCTGCACGGTCACGGACCCGGGGCGACCTGGGCCCAGACCGCCGCGCCCGGTGACGACGTCGTGCTCTACGGGCCGCGCGCCGGCGCCGACGTCCTGACCGGCGACCGGGTGCTGGTGCTCGCCGACGACGCCGGCCTGCCCGCCGTCCTCGAACTGCTCCCCCACCTGACCGGCGCCGTGACGGCCGTCGTCGAGATCGCGGGCGTCGGCGAGGAGCAGCCGGTCCCCGGTGTGGGGTGGCGGCACCGTGACGGTCGTCCTGCGGGCGAACCCGACGTGCTCGTGGCCGCGGCCGCGGAGTTCGGCGCCACCCCTGCTGACGCCGCCTACGTGCTGGCCGAGAGCCGGGTCACGGCGGCGGTGCGGGAGGTGCTGCTCGCGGCCGGGATCCCGCGCGGTCGGCTCCACGCCAAGGGCTACTGGAACCGCGAGGACCCGCGGCGGGCAGGATCGTCGTCATGAGCGCCAGCGGCCACGGCCCGGAATCGCCGAACGGCACCGTCACCACCATCACGCACGGCCGGTACGCCGCGACCGTCACGGAGGTCGGCGGAGGTCTGCACTCGCTCACGTTCGACGGCCGCGACCTGGTCGTCAGCTGGCCGCTCGACACCGTCTGCCCGAACCACCGTGGTTCGGTGCTCGCCCCCTGGCCGAACCGGATCGCCGACGGCCACTACAGCTTCGAGGGCGCGCAGCAGCAGTTGCCGATCAACGAGGTCGACCGGCACAACGCCATCCACGGGCTGGTCTCGTGGTTGCCGTTCGGCGTCGTCGACTCCGGACCCGACCACGTCACGGTCGGCGCCCGCATCTGGCCGCAGACCGGTTACCCGTTCCTCGTCGACGTCGCCGTGCACTACCGCCTCGACGACGACGGCCTGCGCTGGGAGATCACGGCCACGAACCACGGCGGATCACCCGCTCCGTACGGGGCTTCCGTGCACCCGTACCTCGTGGCCGGCCCGGGTCACGTCGACGACTGGACCCTGCTCGTGCCCGCCGGCGAGGTGCTCGAGGTCGACCCCGACCGCCTGCTGCCCCGCGGCGTCGCCCCGGTGCCCGCCGAGTTGGACTTCCGCACAGCCCGCGCGATCGGCGAGACCCGCATCGACCACGCCTACACCGGGCTCACCGGCCGCCGGGTCGAGGTGCGCACGGCCGACGGCAGCGGGGTGGCGCTGGAGATCGGCGATCCCGAGCCGTGGGTGCAGATCCACACCGCCGACCGTCCGGAACCCGACCGCGACCGGATCGGGATGGCCGTCGAGCCGATGAGCTGCCCGCCCGACGCCTACAACAGCGGCACCGACCTCGTGGTCCTGGAACCGGGCGCCTCGCACACGCTGGCGTTGCGGATCGCCGCGCTCGAGGGCTGATCAGCCCCGCACGAGGTCGAGCGGTTCGCGCAGGACCTGCTGCACCATCGTGACGGCCGCGCCGTGCATCGCGGCGTCGGCGCCGAGCGAGGACACCGAGATCCGCGGCTCGCGGCCGGGCACGCGCCGGGCCAGCTCCGCGACGAGCACCGGTGAGAGCTGAGGGGCGATCTCGGCGAACAGCCCGCCGATCACCACGTCGTCCACGTCGACGAGGTTGATGAGCGAGGCCAGCCCGACACCGAGCGCGCGACCGGCGCGGGCGATCGCGCTGGCGCCGTCGGCGGTGCCCGTGAGCGCCGTGACCAGCTCGGCCCGGTGTTCGGGGTCGTAGGGCGACGCCAGGCCCACCGCGGCGGCCAGGGCGCCCTCGCCCGCGTACTGCTCCACGCACCCCGACCCCCCACAGCCGCACGGCGGCCCGGTCGGGTCGGCGACGACGTGGCCGAACTCCCCGGCGAACCCGTGGCCGCCGCGGAACACCTGGCCGCCGAGCACCAACCCGGCACCGACACCGATCTCGCCCGAGACGAACACGAAGTCGGTGCGGTGCAGGGCGTGCCGGTGGGCGAGCGCGGCGAGGTTGGCGTCGTTGTCGACCGTGACCGGCAGCCCGGTGGCGGCGGCCAGAGCGGCGCGGAGGTCAGCGCCGTCCCAGTGCTGGAGGTTCGGGGCGGTGCGCACGACCCCGTTGCCGTCGACGAGACCGGCCACCGCGACGCCCACGCCTGCCACGGGCACGTCCGGCACGAGGTCCGCGACGAGGTCCCGGACGCGCGCCACGACCTCGTCAGGGGGCTCGGCGTGCAGGTCCTGGGGCGTGCGCCGGCTCGCGACCGTGCGGCCGTCGAGGGTGACGGCCGTGGCGGCGAGGACGTCGGCGTCGATCTCGACCCCCACACCGACCGGCGCGTGCGGCGCGATGCGCAGCGGGCTCCCGGGACGACCCGGGCGCCCGGTGCTCGCCGCAGCGCCCAGCTCCTCGACCAGCCCCGCGGCGGCCAGTTCGTCGACGAGCGTCGACACCGTGGCGCGGGTCAGCCCGGTCAGGGCCGCGATCTGCGCCCGGGAGCGCGGGTCGTCGGTCGAGTGGGCGATCGCCGTGAGCACCAGCGACGCGTTGTGGCCGCGGACGTCGACCCCGCCCGCGGGGGCGGGGCGCGGCGGCTGCGACATCACGGTCAGGAGGGTCTCACCGCGAGGCGGTCAGGTCGCGCACCGCGGCGTACTGCTCGCGGATCCGCGGAACGGCCGCGCCGGTGTACTCCTCGGCCGCCGTGGCGCCGTGGTCCGGCCAGACGGGCGGCTCGTCGCCGCCGGTGAGGACCCACGCGGCCTGCCGCGCGGCACCGTCGGCGACGTACTCGCCCGGCGGCGGGACGGCGACGGGCAGCCCGAAGACCTCGGGCGCGACGCGGCGGACGGCCTCGGACTTCGCGCCGCCGCCGACGAGCAGCAACCGCTCGGCCTCGACACCGACCGCGACCATGGCGTCCATGCCGTCGGCGAGGCCGCAGAGCATGCCCTCGACGGCCGCCCGGGCGAGGTGCTGCGGGGTGGCGGTCGACAGCTGCAAGCCGTGGATCGCCCCGAGCGCGTCGGGCTTGTTGGGGGTGCGCTCACCCTCCAGGTAGGGAACGACGACGAGGCCGTCCGCGGCCGACGGTGCCCGCAGGGCGAGCTCGGCCAGGTCGGCGATGGGCACCTGGACGATCGCGGCCGCAGCGTCGAGCACGCGGGCGGCGTTCAACGTGACGGCCAGCGGGAGGAAACGGCCGGTGGCGTCGGCGAATCCTGCCACCGAACCCGACGGGTCCGCGGTGGGAACGTTGCTCACTGCACCGACGACGCCGGACGTCCCGATCGAGAGGGTGACGTCGCCCGGGCCGGCCTGCACGCCGAGCGCGGCCGCGGCGTTGTCGCCGGTGCCGGGGGCGAGCTTCGCGCCGGTGAAGGCCTCGCCCACCACCTGGCTCGGCCCGGCCACCTGCGGCAGGTGCGGGGTCGCGCCGAAGGCGAGTTCGAGCAGATCGCTGCGGTAGGCCTCGCCCCTCGGCGACCAGTAACCGGTGCCGCTGGCGTCGCCGCGGTCGGTCCAGAGTTCGTCGAGCGGCGGCAGGTCGTCGCTGCCCAGCGCCCGGCGCAGCCGCCAGGTCAGCCAGTCGTGCGGGAGGCAGACCGCGGCCACCTTCGCCGCGTTCTCCGGCTCGTGGTCGCGCAGCCAGCGCAGCTTGGTCGCGGTGATGCTCGCGACCGGCACGGTGCCGACGGCCTCGGCCCAGGCGGCCGGGCCTCCCAGTTCGCGGATGAGGTCCTCGGCGGCGCCGGCCGAGCGGGTGTCGTTCCAGAGCAGGGCGTCGCGTACGACCCGGCCGTCCGCGTCGAGGCAGACCATGCCGTGCTGCTGCCCGCCGACGCCGATGGCCGCGACGTCGTCGAGCCCGCCCGCCTGCTCGGCCGCCTCGGCGAGCGCCACCCACCACGCCTGCGGGTCGACCTCGGTGCCGTCGGGGTGCTTCGCCCGCCCCTCCCGCACCAGTTGGCCGGTCTCGGCGTCACGGATGACGACCTTGCAGGACTGGGTCGACGAGTCGACTCCGGCCACCAGTGTCATGACTCTCTCTTCCCCCGAACGCGATCTTGCGAGATCTGGCGGCACCTGGCCGCCAGATCTCGCAAGAAGCGTGAATCTACTTGTCGCCGAGCAGGTGGCGGTAGGCGAGGCGGTTGAGCTTGGCGAAGCCCAGGCCCTTGGCGCCGACGGACACGGCGTCGAACTCCTCGAACGCGCTGCGATCGGCCGCGAGTTCGCGGTACGACTCGCCCGGCGAGAGCGTCGGGGTGGCGAGTTCGCCGACCTTGGCCTCGGCGAGCGCCTCCTGCACGGCGGGGTCGGCGCGGAAGGCGACGGCCCGCTCCTTGAGCAGCAGGTAGCTCTCCATGTTCGCGGCCGCCGACTCCCACACGCCGTCGATGTCCTCGGTGCGGTAGGGCTTGTAGTCGAAGTGACGCGGACCGTCGTAGGCCGGGCCGCCACCCGGTGCGCCGTGCTCGAGCAGGTCGACGAGGGAGAACGCGTTGAAGACGTCGCCCCAGCCGAAGACCAGGTCCTGGTCGAACTTGATGCCGCGCTGGCCGTTGAGGTCGATGTGGAACAGCTTGCCGGCCCACAACGCCTGGGCGATGCCCTGCGCGAAGTTCAGGCCCGCCATCTGCTCGTGGCCGACCTCGGGGTTGATGCCGACGATGTCGCCGTGCTCGAGGCCGTTGATGAACGACAGCGCGTGGCCGAGGGTCGGCAGCAGGATGTCGCCGCGGGGCTCGTTCGGCTTGGGCTCGATGGCGAACCGGATGCCGTAGTCGTTGTCCTTGACGTACTGCGCGAGCATGTCCAGGCCCTCGCGGTAGCGGTCGAGCGCGGCCTGGATGTCCTTCGCGAGGTCGGACTCCGAACCCTCACGACCGCCCCAGAACACGAACGTCTCGGCGCCGAGTTCGTTGGCGAGGTCGAGGTTGCGCATGACCTTGCGCAGCGCGTAGCGCCGCACGTTGCGGTCGTTGGCGGTGAACCCGCCGTCCTTGAACACCGGCTGGCTGAACAGGTTGGTCGTGATCATCGGGACCGAGATGCCGGTCTCGGCCAGCGCCGCCTTGAAGCGGTCGATGATCTTCCGGCGCTCGTCCTCGTCGGTGCCGAAGGGCACCAGGTCGTCGTCGTGGAAGGTGATGCCGTTCGCGCCCAGGTCGTTCAGGCGGTGGACCGCCTCGACCGGGTCGAGCACGGGGCGGGTCGCCTCGCCGAACGGGTCGCGGCCGGCGTAGCCGACCGTCCACAGTCCGAAGCTGAACCGGTCACTCTTCGTGGGGGTCGGGGCCACGATGCCTCCTCATTTTGTCAGGGCACTGAACTAAAGCCAGACCATAGCGACCCCACGCCCGTCCGTCGAGCCCCAGCCTCCTCCCCCGGGGTCAGGTGCCCGCCGAGAGGTCGTAGAGGGTCGAGCCGCCCACGGTCGTCGCGGTGAACGTCGACTCCACCCACTGCTGGATGGCGTAGGCGGTCGAGGACGTGGAGTCGGTCGAACCGATGAAGCCGTTCGACGCGACGTACCAGTGCACCTGGCCGTTCGCGACCAGTTCCTGGAACGCCGCCAGCGTGATCGCCGGGTCGGTGCCGTTGTAGCCGCCGAGCGCCATGACCGGGACGTCCGCACCGAGCTGCAGCGACGCCGCCTCGTTGTCGCCGGTGACGGCCGCGGCCCAGGTGTACGACGACGCGTCCTGCCGCAGCGCGCTCGCCACCGCGTCGTCGACCGCCGTGGCGCCACCGAGACCGTTCGCCCCCATGCCCCCGCCGCGGCCGCCGGCCGCCCCGCCCACACCGGGCGTGGTCGGCCCACCGCCGGCGCCGAACGACGGCCCGCCTCCGGTCCCCGTGCCCCCGCCGGGGAACCCACCACGGCCGGTGGTGCCACCGGGGCCCGCACCGCCGCCCGGCCGGCCGCCGCCGAACCCGCTGGTGGAGACCGGACCGGCGGAGGGGATCGCGCCGGTGTGGGCCGTCGACGCCGTCTGCACCGCCCACGCGGTGGACCCGCCGAGGCCGCCGACCACCCCGGCGAGCAGCGCCAGCACGACGACCCCCCGGGCGACGGTCGCGGAGCCCGCCAGCACCACGGCCACGACCGCGACGGCGCCCGCGAGCACGACCACCCAGCGCAGCCACCCGACGTAGTCGGCCCGGCCGAGCAGGACCGACGACCACAGGGCCGCGGCGGCGATCACGGTCGCCAGCACCCAGACCGCTCCCGGACGGGTCCGCTCCCGCCACAACGCGCCGACGCCGAGCCCGACCAGCGCGGCGATCGCCGGCGCCAGGGCCACCGTGTAGTACGCGTGGATGATCCCCTGCGCGAAGCTGAAGACCAGGGCCGTGACCACCAGCCAGCCACCCCACACGATCGTTGCAGCGCGCAACCGATCTGTGCGTGGCGCCCGCCAGGTCAGCCACACCAGGGCGGCGAGCGCTACGAGCGCCGCCGGCAGCAGCCACGAGATCTGTCCGCCCATCTCACTGCCGAACAGACGGGAGAGCCCCGTGTCACTCGAGGAGAACCCGCCGGTTCCACCGCCGACCGCGCCGTTGT
Organism: Jatrophihabitans sp. YIM 134969; assembly: GCF_054456675.1. Taxonomy (NCBI): domain Bacteria; kingdom Bacillati; phylum Actinomycetota; class Actinomycetes; order Jatrophihabitantales; family Jatrophihabitantaceae; genus Jatrophihabitans; species Jatrophihabitans sp. YIM 134969. Next base: position 31,522 of record NZ_JBTJEQ010000018.1, on the reverse strand, counting down.
TGCTACCACCGGAGAGCCGCCCGATGCCGTTGTAGCCGAACACCAACTCCAGGATCGAGTCGTTCGTCGAGCCACCGACGTAGGGCCGCGAACCCGACGGCCACAGCTCGACCAGGGCGATCCACCAGCCCGCGGACACGACGAGCGCCAGGCCACCGGCGAGCAGGCTCCGGATCCGCGTCCACCACGAGCCCGGCGCCGCGACGAGGAACGCGGCCGCGAAGCCCGGCACCACCAGGAAGGCTTGCATCATCTTGGTGAGGAACCCGAAGCCCACCAGCACCCCGACCAGCACCAGCCACCGTGTGCGGCCGTTCTCGCACGCCCGCACGGTGGCGTAGGCCGCGGCCGTCATGAGCAGGACCAGCAGCGCGTCCGGGTTGTCGAACCGGAACATCAACGCCGCGACCGGGGTCACGGCCAGCGCCGCACCGGCGAGCAGACCCGCACCCCAGCCGGCGAGCCGGGTCACCGCCGCGTACAGGACCGCGACAGCTGCGACACCCTCAAGCGCCTGCGGCACGAGGATCGACCACGAGTTGACGCCGAACACCCGCGCCGACAACCCCATGACCCACAGCGCAGCAGGCGGCTTGTCGACCGTGATGAAGTTCGACCAGTCCAGGGAGCCGAACAGGAACGCCTTCCAGCTCCTGGTCCCCGACTGCACCGCAGCCGCGTAGAACTGGTTGGCCCAGCCCGAGGCCGACAGGTTGACGAGGTACAGCAGCGCCGTGCCGAGCAGCAGCCCGCCGAGAGCGGCGTGCCGGGGGTGGAGGCGTCGAGGGCGGGCGGTGGCGACGAGGTCCGTCACCGTCGGTTCGCCGGGCGCGAGATCGACCGGGCGGACGGGTGCGGTGGTCACGAGGTCGCCGCCGGCTGCGTGAGGTCGTAGACGGTCGAGTTCCCCACGGTGGTGGCGGTGAAGTTCGCCTCGACCCACTGGGAGATCTCACTGTCTCCTCCACGGCCCATCCCACCGCCGCCGATGAACCAGTGCACGTCGCCGGCGGCGACCCACGCCTGGAACTGGGCGAGGGTCGGTGCCGGGTCGGATCCGGTGAACCCGCCGATCGCCATCACCGGCACACCACCGGACGCGAGCTCCAACGCCGCCGCGGTCTGCGAGCCGATCGTCGCCGCCGCCCACCGACTGTCCGTTGCACCTTGCACCAGTTTCACCAGCGCGGACGACACCGACGCCTCTGCGCCGCGCCCGCCGGTGGGGGCGGTGCCGGTCGACGGCGCGCCGTCCCCGCCGCCGGGGGAGGTACCGGCACCGCCCGTCCCATCGCCGGATGCCGAGCCCGACTGCGACCCCGGAGCACCGGGGAAGCCGCCGGTCCCACCACCCGGGAACCCGCCGGTCCCCCCACCGGGGAAACCGCCCGAGGGCGCCGTGCCACCACGGGCACCGGAGCGGGCGCCGAAGCCGCCGAACCCGCCGCTCACGGCCGGGCCGGCCGACGGCATCGAGCCCTGCTGGGCCGTCGACGCCGTGGTCGCGGCGTACGCCGCGGGCGCGGCCAGCCCGGTGAGCGCGATCGCCACGGCGGCGACGACCGCCACCGGTCGACGGAACGCCGAACCCAGGACCGGACCGGCCAGAGCGGCGACGGCCGCAGCGAGGCCCAGCAGCAGCACGACGTAGCGCAGGCCCGGCCAGTAGTCGGCGCTGCGGCCGAGCAGGACGAACGCCCACACGCCCGTCACCGCCGCGGCCGCCGCGAGCACCACCCGGGCGCCCACCTCGTGCCGGAGGCGCCAGGCGACCACCAGGCCGATGCCCACCAGCGCCGCGATCGCCGGCGCCAGCTGCACCGTGTAGTACGCGTGGATCGTGCCGCTGGCGAAGCTCAGCACCGCGCCGGTCACGAGCAACCACCCACCCCACACGACCGTTGCAGCTAGCAACCGTCGGGTGTCGGTCCCCGACCGCCGAGCCACGATCCCGACCGCCAGCAGCGCGACGGTCGCGACCAGCGCCGCGGGGAGCAGCCACGAGATCTGGCCGCCCATCTCGCTGTTGAACAACCGGCCGAGGCCCGTCGAGCCGCTGAACGACATGCCGCCGCCGGCCCCACCGCCGCCGCCGGTCGGCCCGCCGCCCTCGTTGCCGGTGAGCCGGCCCAGGCCGTTGTAGCCGAAGGCGAGCTCCAGCGGGTTGTTGTTCGTGGAGCCGCCGATGTACGGGCGGTCGGCCGCGGGGGTCGCCAGCACCGCCACCACCCACCAGCCCGCCGAGACCAGGATCGCTCCGACACCGACGAGCAGGTGCACGATCCGCTTGCCCCATCCCAGCGGCGCGAACAGCAGGAACGCCACCGCGAACGCGGGGATCACCGTGAACGGCTGCAACCCCTTGGTGAGGAAGCCGAACCCGAAACTGACGCCCAGCACGACCATCCAGCGCAGCCGCCCGCTCTCCAACGCGTGGGTCAACGCCCACGCGCCGACGACCAGCAGCAGCACCATGAGCGCGTCCGGGTTGTTGAACCGGAACATCAACACCGCGACGGGTGTGAGCGCGAGCGTCAGCCCGGCGACGAGCCCCGCGGTCCACCCGAACCAGCGGCGCACGGTGAGGGTCAGCAACGCCACCGACGCGACCCCCATGAGCGCCTGCGGCACGAGCATCGACCAGGTGTTGAAACCGAAGACGCGCCCGGCGATCTCCATCGGCCACAACGACATCGGCGGCTTGTCGACGGTGATGAAGTTCGACGCGTCGAGCGATCCGAAGAAGAACGCCTTCCAGCTCAGGGTGCCTGCCTGCACCGCGGCGGCGTAGAAGCTGTTGGCGTTGCCCGACGCCCCGAGTCCGACCACGTAGAGCAGGGCCGTACCGAGGAGCAGGACGCCGAACGCGGGCCGGGCCCACCGGGGCGTCGACCGGTCGGTCCGGTCGAGGACCGCGAACCGCGGCGGGAGGTCGGCGGGTGCCGGGTCGTCGACGGCCGGGAGTCCGGCGGCGGGCGGATACGGCGAGTCGTACCACGGGGACGTGGTGGACGACGTGGTGCTCATCGGGTTGCTCCCTGGTTGCGGCGGGTCGTGGTGACGACGGTGCGGAGGACGACGAAGCGCAGCAGCGTGGCCGCGAGGTTGGCGAGGACGAGGACCGACAGTTCGAGCGGACGGCCGGGATCGCCCACGGCGTGCAGCACGGCGAGGCTCCCGGCGGTGAGACCCAGCCCGAGCCCGAACGCGGCGAGGCCGGCCAGGTGGTCGCGAGCGCGGTGGGCACGGTCACGCACGCCGAAGGTGAAGCGGCGGTTGACGGCGGTGTTGCCGACGGCCGTCACCAGCAGCGCGAGGAAGTTGGCCGGCTGCGCGCCGAGACCACCGCGCAGCAGCACGAACAGGAGCAGGTAGGCCAGCGTGCTGAGGACCCCGACGGCACCGAAGCGCACCAGTTGACGGACCAGCCCCGGCTCCACCCCCGGGACGGGGTCGGGGTGACGGCCGATCTGGTGCCGCAACGTTGCCACCGACAACGATCCGCTCAGCACCCCGCGCCCGAGGCGCAGCACGCCGCGCAGGTCGGCGAGGGCCGTGGCGACGATGTCGACCCGGCTGTCGGGGTCGTCGACCCAGTCGACGGGCACCTCGGCGATGCGCAGGCCACTGCGTTGGGCGAGGAACAGCAGCTCGGTGTCGAAGAACCAACCGGTGTCCTCGACGAGCGGCAGCAGCTGCCGGGCGAGGTCGGTGCGCACGGCCTTGAAGCCGCACTGGGCATCGGTGAACCGGGTCCGCAGGGTCGTGCGGAGCAACAGGTTGTAGCTGCGGGAGATGAGCTCCCGCTTGGGGCCGCGCACCACCCGGGCGCCGCGTCCCAGCCGGGTGCCGATGGCGACGTCACTGTGGCCGGAGACCAACGGCGCGACCAGGGGCAACAGCGCCTTGAGATCGGTCGAGAGGTCGACGTCCATGTAGGCGACGACCGTCGACTCGCTGGTCGACCACACCCGCCGCAGCGCCCGCCCGCGGCCCTTGGCGTCCAGGTGCACCGCGGTGACCCCGGGCAGGGTCGACGCGAGGTCGCTCGCGATGGCCCAGGTGGAGTCGATGCTGGCGTTGTCGGCGATGGTGATCCGCCACGAGAGCGGGAACTCCTGCGTCAGGAACGCGTGGAGCCGTTCGACGCTCGCCACCAGAGTGGCCTGCTCGTTGTACACGGGGACGACGACGTCGACGTCCACCCGCGCGGGCGGCGCCTGTGGCGGGACGACCGTCGGGCCGGCGCGTTCTGTGGTGGTCACGCGGCGCTCCCGTCGCGCAGGGCCAGGGCCGGGCAGAGCGCGACCAGCCGTCGGGTCGTCGCGGCGTCGGCCACCGCGCCCGGACGGAACCGGGGGTAGCCCCACGGGTCGGCGGTGACCAGTTCGGGGGCCAGCGCCGCGCACAGGCCGTGGCCGTCGCAGCGGGTCCAGTCGACGGCGAGGCGGCGGGCGCCGTCCCCGGTCGTCGGCCGGCTCACGCGGTCACCTGCAACTGGCCGAGCACCGGGCGGCCGCAGCCGCCGGTCGCGTGCGCCGCGACCTCGGCCGCCAGGACCCGGAGTCCGGAACGCACGAACCGCGCGGCACCGTCGGGGTGGGCGCAGGCGCCCCGGCCCTCGACCAGATCCGCCAGCAGCACGGCCGCACCGTCGTCGGGCCGGCCGCGGTACAACGCCTCGACGGCACCGGCGAGCGCGGGCAACCCGGAGAGGCACGGGCCGCAGCGTCGCGCCGACTGCGCGGCGAGCCACCCCGTGACCCGGGCGAGCTCGCCGAGTCCGCAGGTGTCGGTGCCGACCACGGCGACGACGCCGGCACCGAAGGTCCCGCCCGCCGAGGTCAGGCCGGCGCGGGAGAGGCGCAGCGACGGGTCGGGCGCCACCCACGCCCCGTGGTAGCCGCCGACCACCAGCGCCTGGGGGGTCGCGGCACCGGCGGTCCGCAGCACGACGTCGACCGGCAACCCGGTCGGGATCTCGACCACGCCCGGGTGGGCGACGGCGCCGCTCACCGTCACCAGGGAGGTGCCCGGTTCGGCGGTCTCCCCGGTGTGGGCGAACACGCCCGCGCCGAGCCGGACGAGGACGGCGAGCTGCGCGAAGGTCTCCGCGTTGGAGAGCAGACTCGGCCGCCCGCCGACACCATGCACCGACGGCAGGACCCGCCGCCCGGGTGGGACGGCCGCCCGGCCGCCGAGGCCCCGGACCAGGGCCCGGGCCTCACCCGCGACGAAGCCGCCGCCGACGGCGACGACGCGGACAGCACCGGCGTCGTGCCGATCGTTGCAGGCTGCAACCAAGGCGTGCCGCGCCGCTGGATCCTCGACGGCGACGAGGATCTCGCGCGCTCCCGTCGCGGCGGCGGCCACCAGCGCACCGTCGAGCACCAGGTGCGGCACCCGGCGCATGAGCACCCGGTCCTTGCGGCTCGCGGGTTCGCTCTCGTGGCCGTTGACGACCACGGTGGCCGCGCCCGCGGCTACGCGCAGTTTCGCCGCCACCGGGAACCCGGCGCCGCCACGGCCGGTGAGCCGGACGGCGTCCGCGAGCTCGACCAGGCGCTCGAGGGACGGCAGCGGTAGCCGGCCGTGCTGCGACACGTGGGCGCCGGAACCGACGACGGCCGCGCGGTCGAGGCCGGCGAACAGCCGTGGCGTTCCGATGACGCCGACCTCACGGTCGAGCTGGTTCTGGTCGGGGAGCAGAGCGGTCACCGGGACACCTCCAGGGTGCGGGCACGGACGGGAACGGTGGCGAGACGGGGCTCGGCCAGGCGGTAGCCGACGGCGACGACCACTGCCGCGACACAGGCGACGGTCAGGGCGACGGCCCACGCGCGCCCGGCGTCGGTTCCCGCGGTCATTCCGTGGAGCACCGCCGCCGCCCAGCAGGGGTAGGCGAGCAGGTGCACGCCGCGCCACAGACGCGAACCCCGCTCGCTGCGGGCCATCCGGCGGCGGGCAGCGCCGAGGGCGGCGACGGCGACGAACCCGTAGACCGCGACCGTTCCCAGGGCCACCTGCCACGGCCGGTACCCCGAGGCGCCGGGGACGAGCGCGCCGAGAAGTCCGACGCCGGCGTAGGAATCCGCAATGATCGTTGCAACATGCAACGTGACCACGATCAGGCCGGCCACGGCGCCGGCCCGGTGGGCGTACTGCAGGACCACCCGACGGGTCGGGGACAGCCGTCGTGACGACTGCAACGCGCCACCCGCGGTCGCGAGCGTGAGCAGGACCAACGCGGCGAACCCCGCGCCCCGCGCGGTGTACCAGATCAGCACGGCTGGGGCGCGTCTCGGAACTGCCGCGGCGCCGCGCAGCAGAGCATGGACTTCCGGGACACGTCCTGGGCCGCCCGTCCGCCGGGTTCGGGCCAGCCGCCGAGGGTGCGGACCGCACCGCCGGACGCGACCAGGCGGGCGTCGAGGTCCCGGCGGGCGAGCCACGACACCGCGCCGTCGCCCAGCACGAGAGCGGCGGTGCTGGCGACGTTCGCGGCGAGCGCCGACGGGGCGGCGACGGTCACCGTGCGCCACGGGCCACCGGCGGGGAGGCCGGTGCGCGGGTCGATCACGTGGTGGACCGTCACGCCGTCACTCCGCCAGGCGCGCACCGTGGTCGTCGACGTCGCCAGCCCGCCGCCGTCGAGGAAGACCTGCTCGGCCGGGCCGCCCTCGTGTTCGGCGACCGCGACCGCCCATCCGTCAGCGGCGGGTGCCGGGCCGGCGACCGCGAGGTCCCCGCCGAGTTCGACCAGGACCCCGCAGCCGAAACGGGTGTGGAGGGTGGCCGCGGCCCGGTCGGCGGTGGCCGCCTTGGCCGTCGCGCCGAGATCCAGCAGCGTCCCGGCCGGGACCGTGAGCAACCCCGCGGCGTCGTCGAGGGCGACGTCGCGCCAGGACGCCCGCGGCCCTCCGGTCAGCGCTGCGCGGGGACCGACGTCGCGACCGCGGATCAGGGCGATGTCGCGGTCGTAACCGAGCGCCGCCAGGTCACCACCGACGGTCGGATCGACCATGCCGTCGGTGTCCCGTGCGGCGGTCAGCGCCTGCCGGACCAGTGCGACGAGCTCGCGCGACACGGCGACCGGTCGGCCGGCGTGGGCGTTGGCCCGGCTCAGCACCGAGTCGGGTCGGAACCGGCTCGCGGCCACGTCGACGTCGTCGAGGAGGGCGCGCAGGTACGCGGTGGCCTCCGGGAGCGCCCGGTCGTCGGTGACGACGAGGCGCACGGTCGAGCTCCAGGCCCGGAACCGCGCGGCGGCGGTCACGACCCGTTGCTCCCGCCCTGCGCGGAGCCACCGGAGTCGTTCGAGCTGACCGACCCGCCCGAGGAACCCGTCGAGTTCGACGAGTCCGAGGACCCGGTCGAGGTGTCGGTGGGCGCCGTCGTCGTCGCGTCCGAGCCGGTCGACGTGCCGCCGGTGACGGCGCTGCCGGTGTCGGTCGAGGTCGACGTCGAGGCGCCGTCGGTGCTGGTGGTCTCGGCGTCGGCGTCGGTGGCGACGACGGTGACCAACGTGCCGAGGCTGATGGCGGCGAACGCCGCGACGGTGGCGACCGCGCGCTTGCCGCGCAGGAGGACGGCGGCGCCGGAGGGGTGCGGTGAACTCATGCCCGCCACGGTGCTGGCGGGCGTGTTGCGGCGTCCTCAGGTCACCGTCAAGCGAACCTCAAACGCACCTGTGCACACGTGAGGCCCCCGGCAGTCCGCCGGAGGCCCCACGTGCTGCACCGGGTCGGGGGAGCCCGGACGTCAGGGCGCCGTCACGCGGCGGTGGGACGCGTGACCACGACGCGCACGTTGCGGCGGCGCGGCGCGACCAGACCGCTGCGGTGCACCCCGAGAGCGGGTGGCGTGACCGTCGGCAGCGGGTCCACGACGGCCTCGAGGGGGACGAGCTCCTCGACGACCGCGGCGGGCTCCGCCGCGGCCGCGTGCTTCGCCACCGCCGGGGTGCGCACGGCCACGCGCTTGCCCGGCGCGGCCGGCGGCGTGGTGAGCCGCGGCAGGCCGTCGAGGAACTGCAGACCGGCCAGCGCGAACGAGGGATCGGCGTTGCGCGAGGAACCGTGCTTGCCGTGCGGGTACCAGGTCGCGCGCCGGCGCAGCAGCGCGAACAGTGCGTCCTGCGTCGGCCCGTCCACCGGGGTCGGCAGGGTGGCGGCGACGGCGGGAACGTCCTCGGCCGCGACGACGCGGACGCGGTCGTCCACCAGCGGGCGACGCCGCGTGACCGTTGCACCGTGCACCGCCACCACGACGTGCACCGGAGTGTCGTCCGGAACCCGCGACGCCACGTGGTCGGCGAGCTTGCCGAGGTGGGCGACGATCTTCTGCGGCACCCCGTCGAAGACCACGGTGTCGCCCGCCGCCGAGACCTCGCCGTCGGTGAGGTGTTCGGACAGCACGACCACCACCCCGGCCGGGCCCACGAGCACGTGGTCGAGCCGCTCGGCGTGCCGCCCACTCGGCACGCTGTGCAGGGCCACCCAGCCGTTGGACATCGCGGCGATCGCCTCGCCGAGGGTCATCGCGCCCTCGGCGGCCGTCTCCCACTCCGCCCGCTCGTCGCGTTCCTTGCACACCGAGCTCGCGAAGAAGAACAGCGGTGACTCGTCGACGCACTTGAACGCCCGCTCGAGCTCCCACACCCCGGCCTCGTGCGCGGCGAGGTCCTTCGCGGCCGGGATCTCCGGCCGACGCGCCAGGCGGAAGTCGGTCACCGCGCGCCACAACATCGGCCGGAGACTCTCCGTTGCGGTGTGCAACGTTTCGTCCACGAGGTCGAACCACCCGAGCTGCCGACCGGTCGCGGTGGTGATGTAGAGCCGGTCCAGATCGCCGCGGCGCCAGTGTCGGACGATGGGGATGTACATCGGATGGCCTCCGCGGGGGACGAGGTTCGGTACGCGTGAAGCTACGTGCGGTGATCAAGCCCGGCTAGTCGAAGCGTCAGAGTCTTCCGCCCGAGAATTCCGCCGACCGGATCAGGGCCGTCCGAGGCGCAACCGGACCACACCGCCACCCGTCGCCGGGCGCTCCACGATCAGGGATCCCCCGCTGTTCTCGGCACATCGGGCCGCGATCGACAACCCGAGACCGGTCGAGCCACGGTCGCTGCGGCCGCGCACCCCGGCTCCGTCCGGGATCCCCGGGCCGCGGTCAGCCACCACGAGGTCGGCGCCGTCCGCCGTCGCCACGAGGGTCACGCGGAAGTCGGTGCCCTCGGGGGTGTGGGCCAGCACGTTCTCGACCAACGCGTCGACGGCCGCGGCGAGGTCGGCCGTCGCGGCCCGCACCGCCACCGGCTCCGACGGCAGGTCGACCTCGACCCCCCGGCCCTGGTCCTCCGCGAGGGCCGCCCAGAACGCCGTGCGGTCGGCCACGACGGCCGTGGCGTCGCACGAGGGCACCAACCCCTCACGTTCGGCCCGCCGCGCCGAACGGATCACCGCGGTGAGCGTGCGTTCCAGCGCCGCCGCGTGCGCGCCGATCCGCTCGGCCTCGACCGGGTCGCGCAGGGTGTCGGCGTCGAGGCGCAACGCGGTCAGCGGCGTGCGCATCCGGTGGGAGAGGTCGGCGACGGTCTCGCGTTCCTCGTCGATGAGTTCGTCGATGCGCCCGGCCAGGCGGTTCAGGGCGGTGCCGACGTCGGCGACCTCGCGGGGTCCGACCGTCGGCGCCCGGGCCTCGATGTCGCCGGCCGACAGCCGGTGCGCCGCCTCCGCGGTCGCGGTCAGCGGCGCGCTGATGCGCCGGCTGACGACCACCGCGGCCCCCGCCGCGACCAGCAGCAGGAACGCGCTCGCGCCGCCGAGCAGCGCGTACCAGCCGGTGGCGCCGCTGGAGAGCAGGTCGTCGGTGGCGAACACCGCCACGACCACGTCGGCGTCGCGGTTGAACCCCAGGGCCAACTCGCCGTCGGCGACCGCGGTGGGTCCACCACCGGGTGCGACCGGGCGCGGGGCGTCACCGTCCGGGTCGAAGCCACCGCCGCCGGAGTTGGACGGGCGCTGGGGTACCGGCACCCCGTCCGGCAACGCTCCGATGACCACACCGCCCTTGTCGACCCGGGTGCTGGTGCCGTTGTCGTACTCCTGCTGGATGTAGGCCCGGATCTGGTCGGGCGTCGAGTTCCCGCGGATGGAGAACGCGATGCTCTGGGCTTGCTGCTGCAGTCGTTGCCGGGCGTCCTGGGAGGTGCGGTTGTCGATGAGCAGCGCCAGCGGGATGACGAACGCCAGGACGACGAGGAACGTCGTCGACAGCGTGAGCAGCAGGATGCGGCGCCGCACGGGTCACCCCGCCGCCGCGGGAGGTGCGAGCCGGACCCCCACGCCCCGCACGCTGTGCAGGTACACCGGGTCCTTCGCGGTCTCCCCGAGCTTGCGGCGCAGCCACGACAGGTGGACGTCGACGGTGCGGTCCGAACCGCCCCACGCCAACTGCCACACCTCGGCCAGCAGGTCGCGTTTGCTCACGACCTCCCCGGCCCGACGGGCGAGCACGAGCAGCAGGTCGAACTCCTTGCGGGTCAACTCGACGAGCCGGCCGTCGAGCACGACCTCTCGCGACCGCACGTCGATCGTCAGACCGCCCACGGTGATCGCGGGTTCCTCACCGGTCACGCCCGATCGCCGGAGCACGGCGCGGATGCGCGCCGTGATCTGGGCGGCGGTGAACGGCTTGATGACGTAGTCGTCGGCGCCGGTGTCGAGCAGACGCACCATCTCCGCCTCGTCGTCCCGGGCGGTCGCCACGATGACCGGCACCGCGCTCACCGACCGCAGCATGGCGAGGACGTCGGAGCCGTCGACGTCGGGCAGCCCCAGGTCGAGCAGCACGACGTCGGGCTTGCGCTCGACCACCGCGGGCAACGCGGCCATCCCCGACGAGAACGCCGTGACGACGTGTCCCGCCTCCTTCAGCGCCCGCAGCAGGGCGACACGGATCGCCGCGTCGTCCTCCACGAGCACCACCTCGGCCACGACGAGACTGTGGCACATCGGACTGAGATCCCCCCGACGCAACGGAACGACCCCCTCAACGCGTGTAGAAGACGTCGGTCGCGCAGGATGACGCCCCGGCGGGAGGAGTGGCCGTGACAGGGGTGTCGGAGCCGGACGGTTTCGTGGTGTTCCTCGACACCCACCACGCAGCCCTGCTGCGCACCGCCCGGGCGCTCGTGGGCGACGCCCACACCGCGGAGGACCTGCTGCAGGAGGTCCTGCTGCGGGCCAGTCGTCGGTGGGACCGCATCGGGGCGCTCGACAAGCCTGTCGCGTACGTGCGGCGGATGCTCGTGCACGAGACGGTGTCGTGGCGGCGCAGGCTCACGCGGCTGGTGTTCACCGCTGAGCCTCCCGACGTCGTCCTCCACGACGACCACGCCGCTCGGGTCACCGAACGCGACGCTCTGGACCGGCGACTGGACCGGCTACCGCCGCGCCAACGCGCCGTGCTCGTCCTGCGCTACTACGAGGGCCTCGGCGACGACGACATCGCCGCCACGCTCGGATGTTCGGCGGGCACCGTCCGCGCCCACGCCTCCCGCGCGCTCGCGTCCCTCCGCGTCGACGACGACAGCGGCGGGACGGCCACCGTTCCCGTCCCGACCACGAGGGAGGCCCGCGCATGAGCACCGACCTGACCGACCTCCGCGCCGTCCTGGCCGCCCGGGCCGCCACCACCGACGCCGAGGTGGCCGCCGCCCGCGCCCGCTTCGACACCGTGCGCACCGTGCCGGTCGAGCCGGAACGCACGTCCGGCACCCAGCGGTCACGCCGCGGCCCCCGGCTGGTCGCGATCTCGGTCGTGGCCACGGCCGTCGTCGTGCTGATCAGCTCGGTCGTCGCGGTGACGGCCCGCCGACCGGGGCCCCCGGCGGAGGACTTCGCGGCATCCCTCGACCCGTCGCTGGCCTTGACCCAGTGGCTTTTCACGGTGCGCACCGCCGCCCTGCCCACCGACCTCGACGTCGTCGAGTACGGCCACGTGGACCGCAACCGGCAGGTCGCGTTCGTGTTGCGCCCGGGCGACGCCGCGACGTCCAACCGCTACACGGCGCTGGTCGAGTTGACCGCCGCGGCGGTCGCACGCCCCCGGAACGCCACCCGCGAGGCCGGGGGATGGTCCGCACGGGCGTCGAGCGACGAGTGGGGAGTCAGCGGCTGGCAGCTCGTGTGGACCGACCCCGCGGGCTTCACCCTGCGCGTCGTGGCGCCCGACCTCGACGTCGCCCGCGCGCTGCGTGATGCGACCGAGGTCGGCGTGACGCACCCGGTCCGCTTCCCGATGCGCGTCGCGACCCGGGACCTCCCCGCGGGGAGTCAGGTCGAGAGCGTCGAGTTCGTCGGGGTCGAGGGGATCACCGCCCGGCTGAGCGTGCCGGGCTCGCCGGACTGGCAGCTCAGCGTGGCGTCCTCCGGGGTCTACCTCGACGCCGTGCGCGAGGGCACCGCGGACGTGGACGTGTCGCCGTTCGCCGCGGGCTTCTCCCGCGCGACGAGCGCCGGTCTCGACGCGACATCGGCCGTGCTGACCTCCGCGGCGGCCGACGTGCGGGTCATCGTCGGTGACCCGGGCGATCCCGTTCGTCCCGGCGTGACCGACACAGCACTGCGCGCCCTGCTCACGGGTGCCCGCTTCGCGACCTTCCCGTTGCACCCGGACCAGGAAGCGTGGTTCCCGCTCGCCGACGCCCTCCCCACCGGATGACCCCGACCCTCGCCGTCCCGGCGAGGGTCCCGCACCACCGTCGCGACCGGTCCGCCCCCTCGGCGGTGGGCCTGGCCGTCGCGGTGCTGTGGGCTGCCCTCGGCCTGGTCCGGCAACACACCCTGCGCACCGGCATCGACCTCGGCCTCTACACGCAGGCCGTCCAGGGCTACGCCCACGGCCACCTGCCCTGGTCGACCCTGAAGACCGCAGACGGCCGGTTCGATCTGCTCGGTGACCACGTCACGCCGGTGATGGCGCTCCTCGCTCCGGCCTACCGGGAGTGGCCCCACCCGTCGACGCTGATCGTCGCGCAGGCGGTGGCCGTCGGCCTCGCGGCGACCGTGCTCGCCCGCACAGCCGGGCGGGTGTTCGGGTCGGTGCCGGCGGGGGTACTGGTCGGTGCCGCGTTCGGCTCCTCGTGGGGCGTCGCGGGGCTGGCGCTGTTCGACGTGCACGAGGTGGCGTTCGGGCTGCCGGTCCTCGCCGTGGTGGTCGACCGCGCGGTCGACGACCGGTGGCGTGACGCCGTGGCCTGGGCCGTCCCGCTGCTGCTGGTCAAGGAGGACTCCGCCTTCCTGCTCGCCGGGCTCGGGCTGGCGTGCTGGGCCTCCGGCCGCCGCTGCCTCGGCGCGTCGACCGTCCTCGGCGCTCTCGCGGCGTGGTGGGTGCTCGTGGGCGTCATCGTCCCGCGCCTGAGCTGGTCGGGGCGCTACACGTACTGGTCGGTGGCGGGCGGTGGCCCACTCGAGTCGCTCGGGCGGGCCGCCGTCACCGCCGTCTCGTCGGCGTCCGTCGAGCTGCTGGTGGTGACGGCTCTCACCTCGCTGGGCCTGGTCGTCCGCTCACCGTTGGTGTGGGTGGCCGTGCCGCCGACGCTGGCCCGGCTCGCCGCGGGGCCTGCCTACGTCGTGGTCGGGCACCACTACGACGCCACGCTCGCGCTGGTCGTGGTGGGCGGGTTCGTCGACGCCGTCCACCGCGGGTGGTGGCGGCAGTGGCGACCACGGGTGACGCGGCTGCTGCCCGCTGCTCTCCTCGTCGTCTCCCTCGCCGCCAGCCTGGTCACGACGTTGCACCCTGCAACAGATCCGTCGTACTACCGGTGCCCGAGGTGTGCGAGCGTGCGATCGGCGCTGGCCGTCGTCCCTCCCGGCGCGAGCGTCGTCGCCGACACCTACCTCGTCGACCAACTCGTCGACCGCGACCGGGTGTACCTGCTCGCGCCGGGGTTGCTCGACTCCGTCGGGCGTCCGGTGACCGCCACCTGGGTCGTCGCCGACCGCCGGTCCGGGGCGTGGCCCTCCCCCGCCGCCGTCGACCGCGTGCTGGACGTCGCCCGTTCGCACGGGTGTGTCGACGTCCACGACGCCGACGACGTCGTGGTCCTGCACTGCCGCTGACGCCGTCGGTGCAGGCTCTGGTGCACAGAAGTCCGCCTTCCTGACGCGTGGTGGGCTCGCCCGTGACCAGAAGACGGACTTCTGTGCCTCCTCGCGCCCACCCCGGCCGGTTCGTGGACGGCCGGCGGAGTGCCTACGGTTGGCGGATGGGATTCCTCGACCGCCTGCTCGGCCGCCGTTCCACTCCGCCCACCCCGCCTCCGGCTGCGCCCGTGCCGGGCAGCATGCCGCCGCCGTCCGGTGACGAGCGGGCGATCGAGCGGTACCGCTACCTGTTGCGCACCGCGCCGCCGGACCAGATCGAGCAGGCGCACGCCGAGGCGTTCGCCGCCCTCACGCCGCAGCAGCGGCAGCAGGTGCTGGCCGACGTCGGGGCGCAGGTGCCGCCGTCGGAGCGCGCGACCTCCGACGACCCGCGCGCGCTCGCGCGGATGGCCACGCGGGCCGAGATCCGGCAGCCGGGGACGCTCGAGCGCACGCTGGGCGGCGGGTACGGCGCGGGCGGCGGGCTCGGTCTCGGCGGCGTGATAGGCGGCAGCCTGCTCGGCAGCGTCGCCGGCGCCTTCATCGGCACGGCGATCGCCGGCGCCATGTTCGACAGCTTCGACGGCGACGGCAGCTACGCCGACGGCTACCAGGACGGCGTCGCGGCCGACGACAACGGCAACGGGGACAACGGCAACGGGGACAACGGCGACGGGGACTCCGGCACCGACGCCGGGGACGCCGGCTCGGTCGACGACGGCGGCGGCGACTACGCGGCCGGGGACTTCGGCGGAGGGGACTTCGGAGGCGGCGACTTCGGGGGCGGGGACTTCGGCGGCGGCGGGGACTTCTGAGCAGCGCCGCCCGACCCCGCGTCGTGCCCGCCACCGGGCACAACGACGCCGCGACGTGCCCGCTACCGGGCACATCGAGCCCGGATGTGCCCGCTACCGGGCACATCGGCGATCAGGGGGTCAGGCGGACCCGGGCCTCGTACAGACGCTCGTAGTGCGGGCGGCTGCGGCGGGCGGCGGCGGCCGCGGCGGGCGGCAGGTCCGGGATCTCCCGAGGCCGGTGGGGCTCGAAGCCGGTCGACGCCAGCACGGCGTCGTACCAGTACGGCGCCCACACGCCGTCGGAGTCGCGGGGTCCGGCGGGCCAGCGGAGCATCGCCGGGGTGAACGCGATGCCGAGGTGGTCGCACCACCACCGCAGGTACGTCGCGGGGTCGCGCAGGAAGTCCGCGGCGTCGATCACCGGGACCCCGCCCGCCTCACCGCCGAGCAGGTCGTAGAGCTCGGTCTGCTGCACCAGCCCGATGTCCTCGGCGACGACGTCGGCGCGGGACCGGACGTAGGAGGCCACCACCTCGGCCGGGTCGCGGATGAGCAGGACGTTGCTCAGTGCACCGATCCAGTCGCGCGGCAGCTCCGGTATCAGGTGGTGGGTCATGTGCTTCTGGTAGTACACGCCCTCGACCGGTGAGGTCGTGAGCTCCTCCACCACCACCGGCCACGACGGTTCGCCGGCCGCGACCACCTCGTCACGGCCGGGATGGTCCAGCCCGGTGCGGTCGAGGTAGTAGGCGTAGAGCGGCTCGTCGACCACGCGGGTGTCGGGTCGGTTCTCCCACGAGCGCATGAGCGCCGTCGAGATGTTGCGCGGGCCGGACCAGACCGCGAGCCGCACCCCGGTCACGGCACGACCCGGTCGGCGACGTCGCGGGCGACGAGCTCCTGGTACAGCCCCTGGAGCCGCTCCACGACCGGGCCGCGGGTGCCCGAGCCGATGCGACGGCCGTCGACGGTGTGCACCGGCACCACCCCGGCGAAGGTGCCGGTCACGAACGCCTCGTCGGCGCTGTACACGTCGGTGAGCGAGAAGAGCCGCTGCGACGCGGGGATCCGGGCCTCGTCGCACACCCGCAGCACGTTGTGACGGGTGATGCCGCCCAGGCAGTACGCGCCGGACGACGTCCACACCTCGTCGCCCTTGACGACGAAGAAGTGCGTGCTGTTGCAGGTGGCCACGAAGCCCTGCGGATCCAGCATCAGCGCCTCGTCGGCACCGGCGGTGTACGCCTGGATGCAGGCCAGGATGTCGTTGAGCTTGCTGTGCGCGTTGAGCTTGGGGTCGAGGGTGTCGGGCGACGCCCGCCGCACGTGGGTGGTGAACAACGACAGCCCGGACACCGTTGTCTTCGGCAACGGTTCCTTGTGCTCGGCGATGATGACGACCGTGGCCGGACCGGCCGACATGCGGGGGTCCTGGTACGGCGTCGACTTCGGGCCGCGGGTCACCATCAGGCGGATGTGCACCCCGTCGCGCATGTCGTTCGCGGCGAGCGTCGCGTAGATGTCGCGGGTGAGCTCCGCGCGGGTGCGGCCGATGTCGAGCATCAGCGCGGTCGCCCCCTCCCAGAGCCGGTCGAGGTGCAGCTCGAGGAACGCCGGGTGACCACCGCTGACCCGCAGCCCCTCCCACACGCCGTCGCCGAGCACGAAGCCCGCGTCGAACACGCTGACCACGGCCTCCGCCCGAGGCTTCAGCTCGCCGTTCACGCTGATGAGGATCGAGACGTTGCGGGGGTCGTCGACGAAGTCGTGGGTGCCGTGAGCAGCGGTCATGTCGTCAGCCTCGCAGGTCGGATCCGACGGCCGTCCGGAACCGTTCGACCACCACCGGGGCGAGGCGCGGGTCCGGGCCGAGGGCGCCCCCGACCGCCGGGGCGCCCGCGGCGAGCGCGGCGTCCCGGGCGCGCGCCGCGAAGACCCCTGGTGCGAGCAGGTAGGTCACGACGCCGACCCGACCAGGTGCCGCCGCGACGGCCTCGCCGACGTTCGGCGACCCGGTGGCGGCCCATCCCACGGTGGTCGGACGGCCGGACCGCTCGGCGACGGCCGCGGCGAACGCCTGCACCTGCGACCGGGCCGCCTCGCGCGACGACCCGGCGGCGGCCACGACGAGGGAGTCCACCGCGTCCACGTCGAGGCGCGACAGCGCGATCTCGACGAGCGCCGGGTGGCCGGCGAGGGTCGAGGTGACGACGTCCGGAGGTACGCGCGCGGCCTCGGCGATGTCGACCTCGACGTGGTAGCCCGCGGCGAGCAGCAACGGGACGAGCACCGCCCGCCGTCCCGCGGCCCGGACGTCCGCCATCACGGTGGCGAGCGACGGCGCCTGGACGTCGACGTGGGCCAGCCGGACGTCGACGCCCGGCAGGAGCGCGCGGACGTCGGCGACGAGCGCCCCGACCACGCCGCGGGCACTCGCCCGCTCAGTGCCGTGCGCCACGAGCACCAGAACCGGGTCGCTCGACACCCCGCCACGGTGTCATGGCGGGGCCCGGCTCGGTAGCGTCGAGTCCGTGGCCGACGCGAGCGTGGATCCGGACCGGAGCGAGTGGGATGTCGTCGTGGTCGGCGCCGGTCCGCCCGGGGAGAACGCCGCCCAGTACGCCACGCAGTACTCCGGGCTGTCGGCGGTGATGGTCGAGAAGGAACTGGTCGGCGGTGAGTGCAGCTACTGGGCGTGCATGCCCAGCAAGGCACTGCTGCAGCCGATCCGGGTGTTCGACGAGGCGCGCAACCTCCCCGGCACCAAGGAGATCCTCGGCGACACCGAGGTCGACGCCGCCGCGGTGCTCGCCCGGCGCGACTCCTTCACCCACGACCACGACGACTCCAGCCAGGTCGGTTGGGCCACGAGCGTGGGCATCGACGTCGTCCGCGGCACCGGTCGCCTGACCGGCCCGAAGACCGTCGAGGTCACCAAGGCCGACGGCTCGACCCGCACCCTCACCGCGCGTCACGCCGTGGTCCTCGCGACCGGGACCAGCGCGTTCGTGCCCCCGGTCGACGGTCTGCGGGAGGCCCGGCCGTGGACCTCGCGCGACGTCACCAACCTGCACGAGATCCCGCGACGCGTGCTGGTGATCGGGGGCGGGGTCGTGGCCTGCGAGTCGGCCACCTGGCTGCACGGACTCGGCGTCGAGCACCTCACGGTGGTCGAGGGCGAGTCGCGGCTGCTGGCCAAGAACGAACCGTTCGCCGGCGAGATCGTCGCCGACCGGTTCCGTGCGGCCGGCATCACCGTCCACCTCGACACCCACGTCACCGGGGTCCGGCGCGACCTGGTCAACGACGCCGGTGAGGGCCTGGTGCACGGCGGCGAGCTGACCGTGACCCTGAGCAACGGCGAGAGCGTCGTGGTCGACGAGGTCGTCGTGGCCGCCGGCCGCAAGCCCAACAGCGACATCGGGCTCGACACCGTCGGCGCGGCCGCGAACGAGCACGGCTTCGTCGACGTCGACGACCACCTGCAGGTCCCCGGCGTCGACTGGCTCTACGCCATCGGCGACCTCTGCGGACGCGCGCTGCTCACCCACATGGGCAAGTACCAGGGTCGGTTGGTCGGCGAGGTCGTCGCCGCCCGCGCCGCCGGCACGCCGCTGGACGACGCCCCGTTCAACCGCTACACCGACGTCGGCGACCACGGTGCCGTCCCGCAGGTCACCTTCACCGACCCCGAGGTGGCGTCGGTCGGTCTCACCGCCGCTCAGGCCCGCGAGCAGGGCGTCGACGTCGAGACGGCCGAGTTCGACATGGCGCAGCTCGCCGGCACCTCCCTGCTCCGTGACGACTACGTCGGCCGGGCCAACCTGGTCGTCGACCGCGCCACCGACATCCTGGTGGGCGCGACGTTCGTCGGCGACGACACCGCGGAACTGGTGCACTCAGCAACGGTTGCGGTGGTCGGGAAGGTGACCACCGCGGCGCTCTGGCACTGCGTTCCCAGCTACCCGACCGCGAGTGAGGTCTGGCTGCGTCTGTTGGAGACCCTGGACAAGCAGCGGCGCTCCTGACGCGGCCCCCGTGGCCGCCCGACGGTGACAGGTCGTGACGGGCGGGTCGGGGGACGGGCAGGATGACCGTCATGGCCCATAACCCCGACCCGAGCCGCGCGGGGCAACCCGCGCAGCCGGGCGACCTCGTCGACGTCGCCGCGCTCGTCACCGCGTACTACACGCTGGTCCCCGATCCGTCGGTGAGCGCGCAGCGGGTCTCGTTCGGCACCTCCGGGCACCGCGGCTCGGCGTTCAGCACGTCGTTCAACGAGGCCCACATCGCCGCGACCACGCAGGCGATCTGCGAGTACCGCAAGGGTCAGGGGATCGACGGCCCGCTGTTCCTCGGCGCCGACAGCCACGCGCTCTCGGCGCCCGCCACCGCCACCGCCCTCGAGGTGCTGGCGGCCAACGGGGTCCGCACGCTGTTGGACACCGGCGACCGCTTCGTGCCCACGCCGTCGCTCTCGCGGGCGATCATCGCCTGGAACCAGGAGGGGGTCGGGGAAGGCGGCACCGCCGACGGCATCGTCGTGACGCCGTCGCACAACCCGCCCACCGACGGCGGTTTCAAGTACAACCCGCCGGACGGCGGCCCGGCCGGCACGGAGATCACCGGCTGGGTGCAGGACCGCGCCAACGAGCTGCTGGCGGCGAAGCTCGACGGCGTCGCCCGCATCCCGTGGTCGCGCGCCCTGACGGCCGACACCACCGGCCGGTTCGACTTCCTCGACAACTACGTGGGCGCGCTCCCGCGCGCGATCGACCTCGAGGCGATCGCGGCCTCGGGGCTGCGGATCGGCGCCGACCCGCTGGGCGGGGCGAGCGTCGACTACTGGGGCGCCATCGGCGAGCGGTACGGCCTGGCCCTGACGGTCGTGAACCCCTACGTCGACCGCACGTTCCGGTTCATGACCCTCGACTGGGACGGCAAGATCCGCATGGACTGCTCGTCGCCGTCCGCGATGGCGTCACTGATCTCGAAGATCGGTGAGTACGACATCGCCACCGGCAACGACACCGACGCCGACCGTCACGGCGTCGTGACGCCCGACGCCGGGCTCATGAACCCCAACCACTACCTGGCCGTCGCCATCGACCACCTGTACCGCCGCCGCGACGGGTGGAACGCCGCCGCCGCGGTCGGCAAGACGATGGTGAGCTCGTCGATGATCGACCGGGTGGTCGCCGACCTCGGCCGCGAGCTCTACGAGGTGCCGGTCGGCTTCAAGTGGTTCGTGCCGGGCCTGCAGGACGGCTCGATCGCGTTCGGTGGCGAGGAGAGCGCCGGCGCCTCGTTCCTCACCCGCGACGGCGGCCTCTGGACCACCGACAAGGACGGCATCCTGCTCGACCTGCTGGCCAGCGAGATCGCCGCGACGAGCGGGTCGTCACCGTCGCAGCGGTACGCCGAGCTCACCGAACGGTTCGGCGCACCGGTCTACGCCCGGGTCGACGCCCCGGCGACCCCGGAGCAGAAGGCCGCGCTGGGCAAGCTCTCGGCGGACCAGGTCACCGCGAGCGAACTCGCGGGCGACCCGATCGAGGAACGGCTGACCGCGGCACCGGGCAACGGTGCCGCGCTCGGCGGGCTCAAGGTCGTGACCTCGGGCGGCTGGTTCGCGGCGCGCCCCTCGGGGACCGAGGACGTCTACAAGCTCTACGCCGAGTCGTTCAAGGGCGAGGAGCACCTGGCCGAGATCCAGGCGCAGGCGCGGGAGCTGATCAGCTCCGTCCTCTGACCGTCAGACGGACTTGGACAGGCAGGTCACGACGTCGACGGGCAGGCCGGTGGCCGCGGCGATCTCGGCGACGGAACGGCCGCGCCGGATCATGATCGCCGCGAGCAGGACGCCGCGGCGCGGCTTGCCCGACTCGTCGACGACGAGTTCGCGGGGCAGGCCCGCCGGCGTGCGGGTGCCGGGGACGACGCCCGACTCACGCCCGTCCGACGGCTCCGGGGTGGCGGGACGGCGACGACGACGCGCGAACACGCCTGCGCGGGTGTCGGCGGTGTGGAACGGGTGGGTGACGGACATGGTGGCGACCTCCTCCGGTGCACGGGGAGCTGTCGAACGATCACCGACCGACCGGGTGCGGCCCCTGGCGGGGCGGGACGCGGTGCGGTGGAACGCCGGGAGGCGGTCGGCTCAGGCGACAGCGGGCAGGACGGCGTGGAACGAGCGTTGATGATGGTCGTCGTTCATCGCACCTCCCACCCTCGCCGGGAGCACCCGTGCGGACGGCAGACAACAGCCGTCGGGCGCCTGACTCCGACACCCTACCGGGCATGATGCGCAGGTGCCCACCCAGGAAGACAGCGACCCCGGACACGTCGACCGCGGAGGTGTTCTCGACCGACTCGGCGGGCTCACCGGACTGCGGGCCGACGCCGACACCGCGTCGGCCGACCTGGTCGTCTCCCCCGACCTGCACCAGCCGTACGGGATCGTCCACGGCGGCGTCTACGCGGCGCTCGCGGAGCGGGTGGCCGAGGCCGGCGGTGGAGCGTGGCTCGCGGGTCGACCGGGTGCGGAGCCGGGCGCACGGGCGCGGACGACCGTGGTCGGCACCCAGTTCCTGCGGGCGGTGCGCGAGGGCCGGGTGCACGCGGCGGCCACCCCGGTGCACCGCGGACGTGGTCAGCAGTTGTGGCAGGTGCGGATGACCACCGACGAGGACGGCCGTGAGCGCGTGGTCGCGGTGGCCGAGGTGCGGTTGCTCAACGGCGGCGGCTGAGTTCCGCACGTCCGGAGACGGGAAACAGCTGGCCGGTCGTGCCGACGGCTTCCCCCGAATCCGACGGCACGACCGACCAGCCAGGCACGACTCCGGGACATCGAGGAGCCGGAAGATTCCGGGAAGGCCGGTGGAGGGGCTGCACCCCCTGCACCGGCCTTCCGCGGCGTCGACCGGTGACGTCACGGACAGTTCCGCCGAGGCGGAACCCGGGCGCGGTCACCTCGGGGGGTTGAGGCGTGCGCACACGTCACAGGTCGCCCGACCCGAGGCCGACACGAGGTCGACCGCGGCTCGGAACACCGGCGTCCCTCGCCAGGACTGCAAGGCGCCGGTGGGCTGTGGGATGTGGAGTTGTGTCGTGCGGGGAGCTGGCAGCCCCGTGCTCACCAGCTCCAGTCGACGAGCGAACTGGTCGCGTCCGGCGTGCTGGCCGGCGCTCCCTTCGCCGGTTGCGTCGCGAAGGTCGGCGACGCGGTCGTGCTCGGTGCGGCCGACGCGGCGGCCGGTGCTGCCACGGAGACCGCGACGGCGGCCCCCAGGCCGGCGACGAACGCGATGACTCTTCGGCCACGCTGGAAACGGTTGTTCACGACATCCCCCTCAGGATCGTGCTCGACGCCGCCGGGGTGCAGTTCCGGGTGTCCGGCGTCAGATCGCGCTGTGTAGTACGTGCACCAGCATGTCCGCTTCCGGCACCGAGTACCAATCCAGTGAAGTGGCAGCAAGTTGCACGGCACAAACTCCACCCGGACACTAGGGGTCGGACCACCCACCCGGGACGGTCGACCGCGGGGCCCCAGGGGGCCGCCCGGGCGCCGTCCGACCCACCGGGAGGCCCGGCGAGACTGGCCTGCAGGCGCCGCGGGGGCGTCGGCACGGGGCGCCTGCGAACCGGCGCCCACCCGGGCCACGGGACCCCCGCCGGAGGGGGCGACGGGTCGTGGCTGACAGGTACGTGCACTCCCTCCCGGACACCCCGCCGCCCTCCGCGATCGCTCTCGGCGACCAGGCGGCCGACCTGTTCCAGCTCTACGCCCGGGCCCCGGGCACCCCCGTCCAGGAGGCCGAGGTCGAGCTCGGACTCGACCACGACGACGCCGCCCACGCCGTGAAGGCCCTCGCCGAGCTGTCGCTGCTCGTGCCCGACGGAGAGGGCTACCGCGCCGTCAACCCCGAACTGGCCGAGGCCAAGGCGCTCGGGTCGGAGGAACTGGAGCTCGCCGCTCGCCGCGACTCCCTCGAGGTCCGCCGCTCGCTCATCCGCTCGGCGTCGTCCGCGTGGGTCGCGGGCCTCTCGCAGGCTCCGCGGTTCGGTGACGTCGACGTCGTCGAGGACGCCGAGGACATCGCGAACGTGCTCATGCACTACGCCAAGGACTGCCAGGACGAACTGCTGTCGGTCCACCCCGGGCGGATCACGCCGTCCGGGGCGTTGGGCACCGAGCGCATGCAGGTGGCCAACAGCTACTCGGTGAACCAGGGCGTGAAGTCCCGGCTGCTGTACCAGGACGCCGCCCTGCGCGACCGTCCCACGCGCGCCCACCTGGACCAGCTGGCCGAGCAGGGCGCGAAGATCCGGGTCGCGGCGTCGCTGCCCGGCCGCAGCTGGGTCATCGACGCCAAGGTCGCGCTGCTGCCGATCCCCTCACCGATCCCCGACCACCGCGGCCTCGCGATCGTCCGGCAGCCCACGGTCGTCCAGTGGGTCATCGCGACCTTCGAGCAGCTGTGGGCCGAGGCCATCCCCATCGACGAGGTCCTGGGCGGCACCCAGCCCGACCTCGAGGTCGACCGCACCCGCAGCGCGATCCTCCGACTGCTCGCCGAGGGCGAGAAGGACGAGGCCATCTCGCGTCGGCTGGCGATCTCGGTGCGCACCACCCGCCGTCACATCGCCGAGTACATGGTCCAGGTCGGCGCCTCGAGCCGGTTCCAGGCGGGCGTCATCGCCGCGAAGACCGGCCACCTCGACCTCGGCTGATCCCGGTCGGTCCCGGCCGGGCCGGCCGTTCCGTAGGGTCGGGCCATGAGCTCGCCGCGGGAGTCCACCGACGTCGTCGTGGTGGGAGCGGGGCTCGCCGGGCTGGTCGCCGCGTGCGAACTCGCCGACGCCGGTCACCACGTCGTGGTCGTCGACCAGGAACCCGAGCAGAACCTCGGCGGGCAGGCGTTCTGGAGCTTCGGCGGGCTGTTCCTCGTCGACAGCCCGGAGCAGCGCCGGCTGCGCATCCGCGACAGCGAGGAACTGGCCCTGGCCGACTGGCTCGGCTCCGCCGGGTTCGACCGCGCCGAGGACCACTGGCCGCGGCAGTGGGCCGAGGCGTACGTCCACTTCGCGTCCGGGGAGAAGCGCGCCTGGCTGCACGCCATGGGCATGCGGTGGTTCCCGGTCGTCCAGTGGGCCGAGCGCGGCGGGCTGGACGGCGAGGGGCACGGCAACTCGGTGCCGCGGTTCCACGTCACGTGGGGAACCGGACCGGGCGTCATCGACCCGTTCGTGAGGCGCGCCCGCGAGCACGAGGCCGCCGGGCGGCTGGAGTTCCGGTTCCGCCACAAGGTCGTCGAACTCGTCCTCGACGGCGGGGCGGTCACCGGTGTGGTCGCGCAGATTCTGGCGCCGACCACGGCCGACCGCGGTGTCTCGACGTCGAGAGAAGTCGTGGGCGACACCACGATCACCGGACGCGCCGTCGTCGTCGCCGCAGGCGGGATCGGCGGCAACCACGACCTGGTCCGGGCCGCGTGGCCGACGAGTTGGGGGGCGCCGCCGGAACGCATGATCAGCGGGGTCCCGGCCCACGTCGACGGCTCGATGATCCCGGTGACGACGGCCGCGGGCGGACGCGTCGTCAACCCCGACCGCATGTGGCACTACCCGGAGGGCGTCCTCAACTGGTCGCCGATCTGGCCCGCGCACGGCATCCGGATCCTCTCCGGGCCGTCGCCGCTGTGGCTCGACGCGACCGGGAAACGCCTGCCCGCGCCGCTGTTCCCGGGGTTCGACGGCCTCGGCGCGCTGCGGCACATCACGGCCGGCGGCCACTCCCACTCGTGGTTCCTGCTCGACCAGACCACGATCGAGCCGGAGTTCGCGCTGTCGGGTTCGGAGCAGAACCCCGACCTCACCGGCAAGGACATCAAGCAGGTGCTGGGTCGCGCCCGTCCCGGCCCGACCGGCCCGGTCGACGACTTCCTGCGCCACGGCGAGGACTTCCTGCTCCGGCCGACCCTCCCCGACCTGGTCGACGCCATGAACGACCTCACCGGCGGCACGCCGACCGTCGACCTCCCGACCGTCGAGGCGGCGGTGCGGGCCCACGACCTGCAGGCCCGCTCGGGCTTCGGCAAGGACGCCCAGATGGTCGCGATCCGCGCCGCCCGTCGCTACCTCGGCGACCGGCTGACACGCGTCGCCCCACCGCACGAGTTCCTCGATCCCGAGCACGGCCCGCTCATCGCGGTGCGGCTGCACGTGTTGACCCGCAAGACGCTGGGCGGGATCGAGACCGACCTGTCCGGACGGGTGCTGACCGCCGGCGGCCAGGCCGTGCCGGGCCTCTACGCCGCCGGCGAGATCGCCGGGTTCGGCGGCGGCGGGGTTCACGGGTACCGCGCGCTCGAGGGCACGTTCCTCGGCGGTTGTCTGTTCTCGGGCCGCACGGCCGGCCGCGCGCTCGCGGCCGCGCTCTGATGCGGGTCCTCGTCACCGGCGCGACCGGCTACATCGGGTCGCGGCTCGTGCGGGCGTTGCTCACCGCCGGGCACGACGTCGTCGCCACCGCCCGTCACCCGGAACACCTCGCCGACTTCGCGTGGTTCGACGAGGTCGAGGTGGCGCCCCTCGACGTCCTCGACCCGGAATCGGTGACCGCTGCACTGAGCAACGGTGCGGTCGACGTCGCGTACTACCTGGTCCACGCCATCGGCGAGGGCGACTTCACCGAGCGGGACCGGACCGGCGCGACGACCTTCGGCCGGGCCGCAGCCCTCGCCGGCGTCGATCGCATCGTGTACCTCGGGGGATTCGTGCCCGCCGACGAACGCCTGTCGGCCCACCTGGCGTCACGCGCCGAGACGGCCGAGGTGCTGGCGGCGAGCGGTGTGCCCCTGGTCGACCTGCGCGCCGCGGTGGTCCTCGGGGCGGGCTCGACCTCGTTCGAGATCATCCGCAACCTCGCCGAACGGCTCGCCGTGCTGCCCGTGCCGATGTGGATGGAGCACGAGGTCCAGCCGATCGCCGTGGACGACGTGCTGCACTACCTGGTCGCGGCGGCGTCACCCGACCTCCCGGCCGGCAGCTACGACATCGCAGGTGACGAGGTCATGACGTACCGCGACCTGCTGGGCCGGTTCGTCAGCGCCGCGCGGGTGCGCCGGGCCCTGGTCCCCATCCCGCTGCCGGTGGTCCCGCCCAAGCTCGCGGGCGTGGTGATCGGCCTGCTCACGCCGGTGCCCGGCGGGCTCACGACCGATCTGGTCGACAGCCTCAGCAACACCATGATCGCCGGCGACGACCGCATCCGCACCCTGGTGTCCGACCCGCCCGACGGCCTCACGCGCGTCGACGACGCCCTGCGCCGTGCGTTCGAGCCGGCGGTGGACGACGACGACCCGTTGCACCTCGCGACGACCGACCCGGCCTGGGCCGGTGGCGACGCCCGCACCGCCGCCGTCGAACGCGTGGTGCAGGCTCCGGCCGGCGTGGTCTGGGAACGCATCGAGGAGATCGGCGGCCCGCGGCGCGGCTTCTACGGCTGGCCGGCGCCGTGGCGGGCGGGACACGTCGTCGAACGGTTGGTCACCGGCCACGGCCCCACGGTCCGGCGCGCCGCGCCGGGAACCTGGACGGTCGGCGACGTCGCCGGGTTGTTCCGGGTGGCCGCGGTGTCCAACGGGCAGTCGGTGCGGTTCGTGTCACGGGTGGCCGGCCCCGGCCGCGCCTCGCTCACGCTGCGGGTCACCCCCGACGGTGCGGATCGTTGCATCCTGCACATCCGGGCGATCTGGTCGCCCGCCGGCACGAGCGGGCGGGTCGCCGGCTGGGCGTTGGGCCCACTGCACGTCGGCGCCTTCGCCGGGCTCGCCCGCGTGCTCGCCCGCGACGCCGAGACGCCGGACTGAGAACCTCGAATTCTGTGTACTCCTGCGGCGTGCGGCCGCAGGAATACACAGGATCCGGTCAGGCGGGCGGGTACTGACCGCCGTCGACGGGCGCGGCCGGAGCGCTCCCGCCGCCGAGGGTGCGGGCCGCGGCGTCGTAGGCCTCGGACTTGACCAGCACGTCGTAGCGCGAGGCGATGATCGTGCGCGCGGAGGCAAAGTCACGCTGGCCGCGGTAGGCACTGTGGCCGAGCGCGCCGCCCACGGCACCGAACGCCGCACCGAGCAGCAGACCGACCAGCAGCGGGCCGAGCACCGAGTTCGAGTAGAAGCTGAACAGCAGGCCGACGAACAGACCGAACCACGCGCCGGAGGCGGCACCAGCAGCCGCGGCGCGGCCGGTGGTCAGCCGGCCGACGACGCTCTCGACCATCTGCAGGCCGGTGCCGACGATCGACACGTTGCTGACGTCGAACTGCCGGTCCGAGAGCGTGTCGACCGCGCGCTGCGCCTCGGAGTAGTCGTGGAAACTCGCCAGCACCCGGCGACCGGAGAGGTCGACATCGGGGATGGGAGCGGCGCCGCGGGGGCTGGTCATGATGGGGCCTCGTTTCTCTGTGCTGTCACCGACGATCCTGCCCAGTCCAATGTCGCACCACGCCGCCGCGTTCCCTCGCTCAGGCGAGTCCGAGGATCTTCACAGCTTCGCCCCGCATCTCGACCTTGCGCACCTTGCCCGTGACGGTCATCGGGAAGCTGTCGACGACGTGCACGTAACGCGGGATCTTGTAGTGGGCGAGTTTGCCGGTGCTGAACTCCCGCAGCGTCTCGGCCGTCATCTCCGGAGCGCCGTCACGCAACCGGACCCACGCCATGAGTTCCTCGCCGAACTTCTGGTCGGGCACGCCGATCACCTGGGCGTCGACGACGTCCGGGTGCGTGTAGAGGAACTCCTCGATCTCACGCGGGTAGATGTTCTCGCCGCCGCGGATCACCATGTCCTTGATGCGCCCGGTGATGGCGACGAACCCGTCGTCGTCCATCACGCCGATGTCGCCGGTGTGCATCCAGCCGGCGCGGTCGAGCACCTCGGCGGTCTTCTCCGGTTCCTCCCAGTAGCCGAGCATCACCGAGTAGCCGCGCGTGCAGACCTCGCCGGGGACGCCCCGCGCCGTGGTCAGTCCGGTCTCGGCGTCGACGATCTTGACCTCGAGGTGCGGCCCGACCTGCCCGACGGTCGCGGTGCGCTGGTGCAGGCTGTCGTCACGTCGGGTCTGCAGCGACACCGGTGACGTCTCGGTCATGCCGTACGCGATCGACACCTCGGACATGTTCATCCGGTCGATGACCTGCTTCATCACCTCGACCGGGCACGGCGATCCCGCCATGATCCCGGTGCGCAGCGACGACAGGTCGTGACGGTCGAGGTCCGGGAGCTGGAGTTCGGCGATGAACATGGTCGGAACGCCGTAGAGCGACGTGCACTTCTCCGCCGCGACCGCCTCGATCGTCGCGGCGGGGTCGAACGCCGGCGCCGGGATGACCGCGCACGCCCCGTGCGAGGTGCACGCGAGGTTTCCCATGGTCATGCCGAAGCAGTGGTAGAAGGGCACGGGGATGCAGACCCGGTCGATCTCGGTGTAACCGCACAACTCCCCCACGAAGAACCCGTTGTTGAGGATGTTGTGGTGGGTGAGGGTCGCGCCCTTGGGGAAGCCCGTCGTTCCCGAGGTGTACTGGATGTTGACCGGCTGGTCCGTGTCGAGCGTCGCCTCGACCTCGGCCAGGGTGTCGTCACCGACCGCCTCGCCACCCGCGACGAACGTCGTCCACTCCGGCGTGTCCGTCAACAGGACGTCCGTGAGCGCCGGGCAGTTGCCCCGGACCTGCTCGACCATCCCGGCGTAGTCCGACGTCTTGAACGACGACAGCGTGACCAACGTGCGGATGCCCGCCTGGTTCAGCACGAACTCCAGCTCGTGCGAGCGGTAGGCCGGGTTGATCGTCACCAGGATCGCGCCGATCCGGGCGGTGGCGTACTGGGTGAGGAACCACTCGAGGGTGTTCGGCGACCAGATCCCGACCCGGTCCTCGCGACGCACGCCGAGGGCGTGGAAGGCCTTGGCCACCGCGTCGACCCGGGCGTCGAGCTCGGCGTAGGTCAGCCGACGGTCGGACGCGCGGTCGATGACCGCGTCACGGTCGGGGAAGGTCGCAGCGATGCGGCGCAGGTTGGCCCCGATGGTCTCCCCGATGAGAGGGACCGAGGAGATGCCCGAGGAGTAGCTGGCGGTGGCGGTCACCCGGCCGAGCCTGCGCCCGGTCCCACCTGCGGTCAAGCAGATGTGCGAAAGCTGGTCAGTGGCTGTCGGCGTACGCGGTCAGGACGGCCTTGGGCAACTGCCCACGCGTGCTGACGGTCATGCCCTGCTCGACCGCCCACTGCCGGACCAGCTTGGGGTCCGGCCGGCTGCCCGAACGACGTCCGCGGCCGGACGAGCGGGTGGTGCGGGCCGCGGAGACGCGCGCGCCTCCTCGGCCGCGACGACCTGTCGAGGGTGCGGCCGGCGCAGCTGTGCCACCCGACCCGTCGGCGACGACGAGTTCGACGCCGTACAAGGCACCGACGACCGCGGTGACTGTCGCCAACGGTTCGGTGGAATCGATCGTGATCTGCACGATCGGGGAGTTTACGCAGTCAACTCAAGTGTTCGCCTCTTCGACGGGCCCAGGTAACCGTTGGATCGTGCAACACCGGCCTCTGCCGCATGTTCGGTCGTGAGACGAACGGCGGAGGGCGTGGGATTCGAACCCACGATGACGCTCACGCGCCATAGCGGTTTTCAAGACCGCCGCACTCGGCCTCTATGCGAGCCCTCCTGGTGGACACGGACCCTACTGCCCGATGGGGCAGGGCCATTGGCCTGGGACGTCGCCGGATGGTGTTGTTCGATCCTGGTTCCGCGTCCGAACGGAGCCCCGAGCGAGGGGAAGCCATGAGCACCCGACGCCGTACCTGTACCGCCATCCTGGTCGCGAGCACCGCCGGGGCCTTCCTCGTCGGCGCCGCCGCACCCGCCGGAGCCGCTCCGTCGGCCGGGCCCGTGGTCGTCGCGAGCGGCCTCAACAACCCCCGCGGGTTGTCTTTGCTGCCCGGCGGCTCGGTGCTGCTCGTCGCCGAGGCCGGCAGCGGCGGCTCGTCCTGCTCCGACGACGGACCCGAGGGTGAGTTCTGCGTCGGCGCCACCGGGTCGATCGACGCGATCGTCTCGCCGAACACCGCGCGTGATGTCGCTCCGAACCGGGTGGTGACCGGCCTGCTGTCCGGCGCGAGCGCCGACGGTTCGGGCGCGGTGGGCGCCGACGGCGTCAGCGCGACGACGCTCGGCGCCATCACCACGGTCATGACCTACGCGCCGCCGGACGTCCTGCCGAGCCCGCTCCCCGGCCGGCAGTCGGGCAAGCTCCTGCGCAACGCGGCCTACCACGACCCGAAGGTGTTCGCGAACATCACCGCATACGAACGGGCGAACGACCCGGACGGCCAGGGCTTCGACAGCAACCCCTACGGCGTGCTGCTCGACGGCAACCGCACGCTGGTGACCGACGCCGCGGGCAACGACGTCCTCTCCGTCGACCGCAACGGCGTCGTCTCGCTGTTCGCGGTGCTGCCGAACATCCAGAACGGCAAGTGCGCCGGGCAGCCGAACGACAACGGGACGACCGGGTGTGACTTCGTGCCCACCTCGCTCGCGGTCGGTCCGGACGGCGCGATCTACGTCGGTGGACTCGGCAGCCTGACGCCGGGTGCCGGACGTGTGGTCAAGCTCGACCCGGTCACGGGCGCGGTGCGCAGGACCTGGGGAAACCTCACCAACGTCAGCGGCCTCGCGGTGGGCCCGGACGGCGCGATCTACGCGAGCCAACTCATCCTCGACCCCACCAAGGGCAAGGTGACCCGCATCGACCCCGACCTGAACACGCGCACCGACTACCCCGTGCCGTTCCCCGGCGGCCTCGCGGTCGACCCGCGCACCGGTGCGGTGTTCGTCTCGGCGTTCTCGATCGCGCCGAGCACCGGTGTGGGCGCCCCGAACAGTTCGGGTCAGATCTGGAAGATCCGGTTCCCCGCACCGACGCCGACGGCGTAGGGCCCGGCGATCACAGCACGAGGTCGACGCGCGTGCCGGTGACGGCCGCATCGTGACCACCCGCCCGCTCCCACGCGGCGACGACGTCGTCGACGGAGCGGGCGGGTTGCGGTGCAGTGAGCAACGATCGGGTGAGTTTGCCCTTGCCCAGCTTGCTGTCGTAGCTCACGACGACCGGTGGCCCGCTCGGCCGTCGGGAGAGCACCCGCACCGTGAGCACACCCGCCGGCGCCTTCCACATCGCGGCGTAGTCGGTGGAACGGAGGTCGACCACCAACCCGTGCAGCAACGACGGCAGCACCTGCGTCAGGACCGGCTTCCAGTACGTCGCCAGCACGCCGAGGCCCGGCAGCGACACCGCCGCGGGCACGCGGTAGCGCGGGATCGGCTCGTCGCCGCGGACCACGCCGTACAACCCGGAGAACACCAGCACCGAGGTGGCGGCACGGCGGCGCGCCGCGGGCGGCAGGGTCGCGGCGTCCAGCCCGAGGTAGACCACGCCCGCGTACCGGTCCAGCGCCGCCCGCCGGGGCCCGTCGGCGGCGTCCGCGTTCGCCGCCAGGTCGTCG